>DAIQBQ010000242.1:0-5162 GCA_036781065.1 Actinomycetota bacterium | reverse complement strand
GGGCTGGTCGACGCGGTCGCTCTGGGCGAAGGGGAGGAAACCCTGCTCCGCTTGTTCGAAGCCCACGCCGACTCGGCCGAGCCCGCTGCCACAGTCGTGCCCGGATCGGTGCGCCGCAACCCCGCCACCGGAGTGTTCGAATCGGCTCCCCGGGCGCTGCTGCGGCTCAGGGAGTTACCCCTCCCGGCCTTCGACAAGGTCCCGTTGATGGCCTACCAGCGCCGGCACACCCCGTACCGGGCCGTCACCTTCGAGTTGTCGCGTGGCTGCACGGACAAGTGCGTGTTCTGCAGCGAGTGGGTGTTCTGGCAGAAGATCCGGACCGCCGAGATCGGGCAGGTGGTCGACGGCATCGAGCGGCTGCAGGCGGATTACGGCTGCCAGGTGGTCTGGTTCATGGACTCGCTGATGAACGCCAACCTGCACCGGGTCGGTCAGCTGGCCGAGGAGCTGCTGCGGCGCGGCGTGAACGTGAAGTGGGGTGGCTACCTGCGGGCCAATATCGACAAGCCCACGGCGACGTTGCTCAAACGCGCTGGCTGCGAGTTCGTCTTCGTCGGTGTCGAGTCGCTCTCCGACGAAACGCTGGCCCTCATGCACAAGCGCCGGACCGGGACGGACAACCTGCAGGCCCTGGAGGCGCTGCTGGAGGGGGGCGTCGACCGGGTCGTCGCCGGCTTCATTCCCGGGTTCCCGGGGGATACCCGCGGCCGGTTCATGGCCACGGCGATGGAGCTGGGCCGGATGCACCAGCGCTACCCGGGACGCTTCCGGGTCAACGTCGAGCCGTTCGTGGTGTCGCCCCGGCAGCCGTTGTTCGCCGACCTCGGCGGCAACGGGCTGGTCGGCGTCCCGTGGCAGGAGTCGTACCTGGACATGGCCGGCGAGTTCCGGCCGATCGTCGAAGGAGTCCTGTGCTCGGTGGAGGGCGCCAACCAGGGGATTGACCGCGCCGGCGAGCTGCGCGTCGCCCAGGCCGTCACCGCCACCGCGGCGGTGGGGCCCGACCCGTTCCTCTACTACGAGACCGAGCCCTACTCCACCGTCGAGCTCCAGATCGGCGAGCTGTCCGGCGGCTGGTACCAGGGCGTCATGAAGGGCGAAGGGGGGACCCTGTACGGGCTGATCCTGTCCCGGGAGGACCGCTCGGAGTACGAAGCCCTGCAGCGGGAATCCACCGTGGGGTATGGCTTCGGCTACGGGCGCAAGCCCAACTCGCCGCTGTTCGCCCGGCCCGCCTTCGCCGGCTTCTTCCGCCGGGTGGAGGCCGCCCACCTGGTGCCGCCCCGAGGCCGGCAACCGGAGGTCCGGACGGGCCGCTACCGGCGCCAACCGCTCCGGACCGGGGACCGGGTGGCCCTCTCGCCCTTCGCCGTAGCCCGGCTGATGACCGGTCCGCTGACCGGCGGGGAGGAGCCGGAAATCCTCGTGCTCGACCTGGCGACGGGCGGGTCGCACCGCGTCGGAGCGGAGTGGGAATGGCTGCTTCGCGCCCTGATCCGGCCGGCTCGCATGGGCACCCTGCTGCACGGCCGAGCCGACACCGAGCAGGTCGCCCGCCAGATCCACGACCTGGTTGAAGCCGGCGTCGCCTGGGGCGAATGGAACGGCCAGATCCGGACCCAGCACCCCACCGCGGGCCGGCGGCCGCTGGAGCTGGCCGCGGTGGGGCCGGCCAGCGCTTCGGGGGCCCGATGAGTTCGCCGGCGCCGGCGGTCAGACCGTTCGGCCCAACGACGCCGGGGTGGGAGAACTGGCGCTGGCAGATGCAGAACCGGATCACCACGCTGGACCAACTGCGGCAATGGGTGCGGGTATCGGAGGAGGAGGCCCAGGCGATCACCGACCTGGCCGGGGTGTATCGCTGGAGCATCACCCCCTACTACGCCTCGCTGATGGACGCCGACGATCCGGGCTGCCCGATCCGGCTCCAGGCGATCCCCTCGCCGAAGGAGGCCACCCCGGCCCCGGATGCAGACATCGACCCGGTGGGCGACCGCCTGTTCCGCAAGACCAACCGGGTCGTGCACAAGTACCCGGACCGGGCGGTCGTCCTGGTGACCCGGAATTGCCCGGTGTACTGCCGGCACTGCACCCGCAAGTTCCATACGACGGCGCTGAACGACGGCAGCTACTTCGAGCGGGGGGAGGGCGAGCCCTGGGACGAGGATCTCGCCTACATCCGGGAGCACACCGAGATCCGGGACGTGCTGCTCACCGGGGGCGACCCGCTGATGTACTCGGACCGGCGGCTGGACACGGTGCTGGGCGGTCTGCGGGCGATCGACCACGTCGAGATCATCCGGATCGGCTCGCGGTTCCCGGTCCTCCTGCCCCAGCGGATCACCCCCGAGCTCTGCGCCGTGCTGGAGCGCCACCACCCGGTCTGGCTGAACACCCACTTCAACCACTCGAAGGAGGTGACCCCGGAGGCTGCCGCCGCCTGCGACCGGCTGCTGCGGGCGGGAGTGCCGGTGGGCAACCAGACCGTCCTGCTGCGCGGGGTCAACGACCGCCCGGAGCTGATGCGCCGGCTGATGCTCGACCTGGTCAGGATCCGGGTCCGCCCCTATTACCTGTACCACTGCGACAATGTGGTCGGAGTCTCGCACTTCATGACCACCATCGAGGAGGGCCGGGCCATCCACGAGTCGCTGCAGGGGTTCATCACCGGCTTCGCCGTGCCCCAGTACGTCCTGACCACCGAGCTGGGCAAGATCCCTGTCCCCCGGGAGTTCGTCCGTAAGGACAACGGCGCCTCCGCCTGGACGGTCGAGAACTACCGGGGCGAGACCGGCCGGTACCAGGAGTGATCGCAGGCGGGCCTTCCTGCCCGAGGGCCACCGCGTGCGGGTCGGGCTGACCTTCGATCTCCGCGACGCCTACCTGGCTCGAGGCTACGACCTCGAAGATGTCGCCGAGTTCGACTACCCGGAGACCATCGACGCGGTCGAGGCCGCCCTGGACTCGCTGGGCTGCACCGTGATCCGCCTCGGATCCGTCCAGGACCTGGCCTGCCGGCTGGTTGCCGGCGAACGCTGGGAGCTGGTGTTCAACATGGCCGAAGGCCTGGCGGGCGTCGCCCGGGAGGCCCAGGTGCCCGCCCTGCTCGAGGCCTGGGCGGTGCCGTACACCTTCTCCGATCCGCTGGTCAGCGCCCTGTGCCTGGACAAGGTGATGACCAAACGCATCCTGCGCGACCACGGGCTTCCGACCCCCGACCACCGGGTGGTCTGGTCCGAGGCCGACGCCGCCCTCGTGGACCTCCCGTTCCCGCTGATGGTGAAGCCCGTGCACGAAGGCAACAGCAAGGGGGTATCGCCGGCTTCCCGGGTCACTGACGCCGGCCAGCTCCGCGCCCGGTGCGCGCACATCGCAGGACGGTTCCGCCAACCGGCGCTGGTCGAGCCGTTCCTGCCCGGCCGGGAGTTCACGGTGGGCATGCTGGGGACCGGACCCTCCGCCGTGGCCGTGGCGGTGATGGAGAAGCTGCTCGGCGATGAGCCCGTCTACTTCAAGTACGCCGTCGGCTTCCCGGGACGGCTGGTGGACGACCCGGAGGCCGCCTGCGCCGGGGAGCTTGCCCTCCGTGCCTGGCGGGCGCTGGGCTGCCGGGACGGGGGCCGGGTCGACGTCCGCTCCGACGCCGCCGGCAACCCGCTGCTCCTTGAGGTCAACCCGTTGCCCGGCCTGCGCCCCGGTCAGTCGGATCTCCCGGTACTGTGCGAGTTGGCCGGGATCCCCTTCGCCGAGCTCATCGGCCGGATCGTCAGGTCCGCCCTGGAACGAGCATGGACCGAAGGCGAGCCCGCCGCCGGGACCCGACCTCTCCCGCTCCCGGGGCGCAGCCGCCTCAGCTCACCTTGACATACAGGGGCATGGCGGCCCGATGATCGGCTCGATGATCACCAGCACACAAAATCAACAGGTGAAAGAGCTTGCCCGGCTCAAACGCGGTCACCGCGGCGCAGACTCGATCCTCGTGGAGGGATACGACGAGATACGGGTGGCCGTAAGCAATGGCGTCACCCCGGTCGCGCTTTACTATTGCCCTCCACTGGTAACGGCGGAGCAGTTGGGCCTCGGACACAGCCTGTCAACCGAGCGAGGGGTGCCTCTCCGTGCCTTGGGTGAGGGCGCGTTCAGGCACGTGACCTATCGCGAGCATCCGGACGGGTGGATCGCGACGTTCCCGCCTGTCGGGGTAGCGCTGGACCAGTTGAAGGTCACCTCGCCCGCGCTCGTAATCGTATGTGCGTCGCTGGAGAAGCCCGGGAACCTCGGTGCGCTGTTGCGTACGGCAGATGCCGTCGGGGCCGGCGCCGTCATTGCGTCCGACGCATCGACCGATTGGGGAAACCCGAACGTCGTCCGGGCAAGTCGCGGGACTTTGTTCACGGTTCCGGTGGCCCGGGCGCCCCGCGAGGCCGTAGTCTCATGGCTCCGAGCACATGACTTCACCCTGGTCGGCACCACCCCCGTCGGTGGAGTTGTCTACACGGAGATCGACATGCTCAAGGACACCGCAATCGTACTCGGGTCTGAGCATGATGGGCTCGACAGCGATTGGCTAAAGAGCGTCGATGTCTGCGCGACGATTCCGATGCGGGGCGTCGTGAATTCGCTCAACGTCGCCATCACCGGCGCGCTGTTGCTGTATGAAGCCCAGCGGCAGCGGCGAATGAGTCAGTAGCCCTGTAAAGATTGTGGAGTTTTTTCGCCGAAAAGCCGGAAAAAACTCCACAATCCCGCGCTGTAAACCACATCCAGGGTCACCCGGCCGAACCGGGCGCGCTCCACCGCCCATTCGATCCGCCTCAGCCCAGAGGAGGTGGCCGGGGTGCAGGCCCTGGCCGATGCTGCCGATCTCCCTGCTAGCGCAGTAGACCTGATTCCGTGGAGTTTTCTTCGCTCCTAGTATACCGATACTCCCTGAGCGCTGTACACTGCATCATATGGAGGTTTCTGCGCATTCGGAGTCAGGTGCTGGGATCAGCCAGCATAACCGGGCCTACCTGGAAGAGCTGCACCGTCGCGGTCACGGTGCCTTTGACGTAGCCGAAGCCGCCAGGATCCTCGGGCTCCCCCAGGACGAGACCGGACAGCTTCTCGGCTACTTGGCCCGGCGGGGTTGGCTGTCGCGGGTACGGCGGGGGCTGTAC
>DAIQBQ010000241.1:0-5186 GCA_036781065.1 Actinomycetota bacterium | reverse complement strand
CCGCCGCGGCGGGCAGATCCCACTGTCCTGATTCCAGGCGGATTCCGCCGGAAAACAGGACAGTTGCCCGCGCGACCAACGCCACTGACGTGAAAGCCTCCCTGGAGCGCTTGAAGTCGAGCGCGCCACACTGACACATGGGTTCGCGGCGGACAAAGTCCACTGTCCTGATTCCAGGCGGTGTTCGCACGGAAAACAGGACAGTTGCCGCGCGGCCAAACGCCACTGATGCGGGAAACGCATCACGTTGCATCAAAGCGGGCCGCCGAATCGGCGTCCCCGGCCGGTCCGGCCGGCTACCGACCCCCAAGGGGGCCACTCGCGGCCCACGGGAGGCGCTGCCATGATTGGTCACCGTGAACCTGCCCGTCATGCCGCCGGTCAAGCCGATGCTGGCCAAGCTCGTCCCTGAGATCCCGTCACAACCCGCCGGCACCAGCTACGAGCCCAAGTTCGACGGCTTCCGGGCGATCGTCTTCCGTGATGGCGACGAGGTCGAGCTCGGCAGCCGCAACGAGCGGCCGCTGACCCGCTACTTCCCCGACGTCGTCGAGGCGGCCAAGAGGGAGCTCCCGGCCCGCTGCGTCGTCGACGGCGAGATCGTCCTGCCGCTCGGCGGCCGCCTCGAGTTCGAGGCGCTCCAGGCCCGGATCCACCCGGCCGCCTCCCGGATCAAGCTGCTCGCCGCTCAGACCCCGGCCGCCCTGGTGGTCTTCGACCTGCTGGCCCTGGGCGACCGCTCCCTGGTCAACGAGCCGTTCAGCATCCGCCGGGCGACGCTGGCCGAGGCGCTGAGCCACGCCCAGGACCCGGTGTTCCTGGCCCCATCCACCGATTCGGTCGAGACCGCCCGGGACTGGTTCACCCGGTTTGAAGGGGCGGGGCTGGACGGCATCGTCGCCAAGCCGCCGGACATCCGCTACGTCCAGGACCGCCGGGTGATGTTCAAGATCAAGCACGAGCGCACCGCCGACTGCGTCGTCGCCGGATTCCGCTGGTACAAGTCCGGTGACGGGGTTGGCTCGCTCATGCTCGGCCTCAACGACGAGGACGGCGACCTGTGGCCGGTCGGTGTCGCCGCCTCGTTCTCCGCCTCGGAACGCCAGCGCCTCGTGGAGAAGCTCGCCCCGTACCGCCTCCACCAGGGCGATCCCCACCCGTGGGCGCCCGACGGCGACTACCAGCGTCTGGTCGAACCGAACCGCTGGAGCCACGGCAAGGACCAGTCCTGGGAGCCGCTGCGGCCGGAGCTGGTGGTCGAGGTCGCCTACGACTACATGGAGGGCCGCCGGTTCCGCCATGTCGCCCACCTCCGGCGGTGGCGGACGGACCGGACGCCGGAGTCGTGCACCTTCGACCAGCTGGAACAGCCCCCGGCCGTCGACCTGTCGGACGTCCTCGGCGGCTCAGGCTCTCTGCGAGAGCCGGGCTCCCCAGCGGTGGCTGACTGAGGCCCCGGGTCCGAGCCGGATCACCTGCTCGCCGCTCTGGAAGGCGTTCGGCGGGCAGGACATCGGCTCGCAGCCCAGCCCCCTCCGGCGCCGTTCGGGGGCCAGGGTATCGCCGGTGAAGATCTCCAGGTACCGGTAGCTCTCGTCGACCCACAGCTCGGCGGTGGTCGCGTCCGGGCGCCACAGCCGCACCCAGGCCCGACCCCGCTCGTCCCGTTCCAGGTCGGTGAAGGCGAAGTCGCACTTCCACTCCCCGACGCGGCGCGGCTCCCCGAAATCAAAGGCACTCCCAGCCACCCGCTCCAACCCGGTGGGCAGCTGCCGCCGCTCATCGGTGGCGACCCGGGTCGCAGCCCCGAAGGCCAGCTCGCAGGCGTCGAGCAGGCCGCCCCCTGCCGACAGGTAGGGATGCTGGCCGACCCCGTAGGGCAGCGCCGCCTCGCCACCGTTGGACGCAGTGGTCGTGACCAGCAGACCCTCGTCGGTCAGGGCGTAGGAGACCGACACCTCCAGCCGGAACGGGTAGCCGGTCTGCGGGAACACCGACGCAGCCATCACCACCTCGTCGTCGTCCTGGCGGATCGCCCGGTACGGCTGCCAGCGCAGGAAGCCGTGGATGGCGTTGGCCTTCGCCGGCTCGGTGAGGGCGACCTGGTAGTCGACGCCGTCGAAGGAGTACCGGCCGTCGGCCAGCCGGTTCGGCCACGGGATCAGCGGCGTGCCGTGGGCACCGTCGCACATGGCCGACTCGGCATAGGGATCGAGCACCGGCACCCCGCCGTCGGCGTACTCGCGGATGCTGCCGCCGACCTCGACGACGGTCGCCTGCTGGTCGCCGTGGCGGATGACGTACTGCTGGCCCGAGGGGGGCGGCGTCACACGGGCCTCACCGCGGCGTCACGAGCTGGCCAGCAGCTGGCGCAGCACCAACGGGAGAACCCCGCCGTTGTGGTAGTAGTCACCCTCGGCGGCGCCGTCGATCCGCACCAGGGCGTCAAAGGAGAACGAGGACCCGTCCGCCCTCGTCAGCGCCACCGGGATGCGCTGCCCCGGCTGCAGGCCGCCGGCGATCCCCGAGATCGAGAACGACTCCTCCCCGGTGAGGCCCAGGCTGGCGGCCGACTCGCCCGGGAGGAACTGCAGCGGCAGGATGCCCATGCCGACCAGGTTCGACCGGTGGATGCGCTCGTAGCTCTCGGCGATCACCGCCTTCACCCCCAGCAGCGCCGTCCCCTTCGCCGCCCAGTCCCGGGAGCTGCCCGACCCGTACTCCTTGCCGGCCAGCACGATGAGCGGGACCCGCTCGGCCTGGTACGCCAAGGAGGCGTCGAAGATCGTCATCTCCCTGCCGTCGGGGAGGTGGCGGGTCCACGGCCCTTCCGTGCCCGGCGCCAGCTTGTTGCGCAGCCGGACGTTGGCGAAGGTGCCCCGGATCATCACCTCGTGGTTGCCCCGGCGGGAGCCGTAGCTGTTGAAGTCCGCCGGGCCGACGCCGTGGTCGGTCAGGTAGTGGCCGGCCGGCGACTCCAGCTTGATCGACCCGGCGGGGGAGATGTGGTCGGTGGTGACCGAGTCGCCCAGCGCCACCAGCACCCGGGCGCTGACGATGTCGCCCGGTGGCTCCAACGTTGTGGTGACCCCAAGAAAGTACGGTGGCTCGCGCACGTAGGTCGAACCAGGGTCCCAGTCGAACAGCTCGCCGGTCGGCGCCGGCAGCCGGGCCCAATGGTCGTCGCCGTCGAAGATGCGGCCGTACTCGTCGTCGAACTGCTGGGCGCTGATCGCCCCGGACAGCGCCTCGGCGACCTCGTCTTTGGTCGGCCACAGGTCGGCCAACCGCACCTCGCGGCCGTCGGGCCCAATCGCCAGGACGTCGGTGCTCAGGTCCAGGTCGATCGTCCCGGCCAGCGAGTAGGCCACGACCAGCGGCGGCGACGCCAGGTAGCTCGCCCGCACCAGCGGGTGGATCCGGCCATCGAAGTTGCGGTTGCCGCTGAGCACGGCCACGACGGCCAGGTCGCCCTCGGTCACCGCTGCGGAGACCTCCTCGGGCAGCGGCCCGGAGTTGCCGATGCAGGTCGTGCAGCCGTAGCCGACCAGGTTGAAGCCGAGCTTGTCCAGGTAGGGCATCAGCCCCGACGCCGCGAGGTAGTCGGTGACCACCCGGGAGCCGGGAGCCATCGACGTCTTCACCCACGGCTTCGGGGCCACCCCGGCCTCCACCGCCTTCTTGGCGACCAACCCGGCGGCGACCATCACCGACGGGTTGGAGGTGTTGGTACAGCTGGTGATCGAGGCGATGACGACCGACCCGTTCGAAAGGCTCGACCGGTCGGCGGGCCGGGCCGCCAGCCGGTCCCCGAACGCCTCCTCGAACGACGCCCACACCCGGGGCAGCGGCCGGCGGTCCTGCGGGCGCCGCGGCCCGGCAAGGCTGGGGACGACGGCGGAGAGGTCGAGATCGACCACGTCGCTGAACACCGGGTCCGGGTCCTCGTCGGTGCGGAACAGGCCCTGTTCCTTGCAGTAGCTCTCGACGAGCCCCCACAACGAACCCCGGCCGGTCTCCCGCAGGTAGTGCAGCGAGCGCCGGTCGACCGGGAACAGCGCCGAGGTCGCCCCGTACTCGGGGCACATGTTGGACAGGGTGGCCCGGTCCTCGATCCTCAGGCTGGACAGACCGGAGCCGAAGAACTCGACGAAGCTGCCCACGACCCCCTTGGCCCGCAGCAGCTCGGTCAGCGTCAGCACAAGGTCGGTGGCCGTTGTCCCCTGCGGCAGCGCCCCCAGGGTGCGCACGCCGACGACCGTGGGCCAGGGCAGGAACAGCGGCTGGCCGAGCATCGCAGCCTCGGCCTCGATCCCGCCGACCCCCCAGCCGAGAATCCCGAGCCCGTTGATCATCGTCGTGTGCGAGTCGGTGCCGAGCAGGGTGTCCGGGAAGGCCACGCCGTCGCGCACCGTCACGACCTGGCCCAGGTGCTCCAGGTTGACCTGGTGGCAGATCCCCATGCCCGGCGGCACCACCCGGAACTGCCGGAACGCCTGTTGCGCCCAGCGGAGCAGGGCGTAGCGCTCGGCGTTGCGCCGGTACTCGAAGTCGATGTTGTGGCGGTAGGCGACCTCGGTGCCGAACTCGTCGACCTGCACCGAGTGGTCGATGATCAGGTCGACCGGCACCAGCGGGTTGACCTGCTCCGGGTCGCCGCCCGCGCGGGCGACCGCCGCCCGCAGTGCGGACAGGTCGACCACCGCCGGGACCCCGGTGAAGTCCTGCATCAGCACCCGGGCGGGCACGAAGGCGACCCGGGCGCTTTTCGATCCGGCCGGCCAAGCGGCCAGGGCGGCGACGTCGGCGGCGGAGACGTCCTGGCCCCCTTGCCGGCGCAGCAGGTTCTCCAGGAGGATCTTGACGGTGTGCGGCAGCCGGGCGGGGTCGGCTCCGGCCGCAGAAGCGACCCGGTCCAGCCGGTGGATCGCAACCGGCCCGGCTGCCGTCTCGATGGTGTCGTGGTGAGGGCTCATAAAAGCCATTATTGCCGGGGTGCCTGCCCGGCAGGCGCCGCCGTAGAATCGGACACATGGACGGCGACGAAGCGCTGATGCGGCGGGCCGAGTCGGTTCTGGCCGAGCTCGACCGCAACCAGGGGCTGAGCGACGAGCACGCAGCGGTCCTGGCCGCCCTGCGGATCCGGCTCCACGGCGGGCCGCGCCAGACCCTGGACGACGTGCTCC
>DAIQBQ010000240.1:0-5203 GCA_036781065.1 Actinomycetota bacterium | reverse complement strand
TGACCACCGAACTGCTCCGGCTCGGCTTCACCAGCGTACGGTTCGAGGGCTACCGTAGGGGCGCACTCAACGAAGGGGTGACATGGCCCGCCGCCGCGTCTACCTGAACTTCCCCGAGCAGCTCATCACCGAGCCGGTGATCCACACCATGGGCAAGCGGTTCGACGTCGTCACCAACATCCGCCGGGCCGAGGTCGAGGCCAGGTCCGGCTGGGTCGTGCTGGAGATCGAGGGCACCGACGAGGAGATCGACCGGGCCATCGGCTACGCCAGCGACCTTGGGGTGGAGGTCAACGAGATGACCGGGGATATCGTCGAGGGATGAACGCAGCCGTCTCCGGCGGGGCCTCCGGTCTGGGCCGGGCGACGGCGGAGGCCCTCGCCAAGGGCGGGGCCCAGGTAACGATCATTGACCTGGCAGACGGCGCAGCGGTCGCCGCGGCCATGGGCGCCCGCTTCGTCGCCGCCGACGTCACCTCGGCCGACGGCCTGGCTGCCGCCTTCGATGCCGTCGGCAGCCTGGACGTCGCGGTCAGCTGCGCCGGCATCGCCACCGGGGGCCGCATCGTCAACCGGGAGCGCGAGCCGCTTCCGTTGCAGGCCTTCGAGCGGGTGATCCAGGTCAACCTCGTCGGGACCTTTAACTTCCTACGCCTCGCCGCCGCCCGTATGCACGGCGGGGTGATCGTGCTGACCTCCTCCATCGCTGCGTTCGAGGGCCAGATCGGCCAGGCGGCCTACGCCGCCTCCAAGGGTGGTGTGGCGGCCCTGGCGCTGACCGCCGCCCGCGACCTGGCGGCAGCCGGGATCCGGGTCGTGGCGATCGCCCCCGGCGTGTTCGACACGCCGATGATGGGGGCGATGGCTGAGGACGTCCGCGACCAATTGGCCGCCACCGTCCCCTACCCCAAGCGCCTGGGCCGGCCGGAGGAGTTCGCCGCCCTGGTGCTGCACGTCGTCGAGAACCAGATGCTGAACGGCACCGTGATCCGCCTGGACGGCGCCCTGCGCATGCCGCCCCGGTGAGCGCGCTGCTGGTCGACCTCTATGAGCTCACCATGGCGGCCAGCTACCTTGCCGAGGGAGTCACCGGCGCGGCCACCTACGAGCTGTTCTTCCGGGCGCTGCCCCCGGTCCGCAACTACCTGGTCAGCTGCGGGCTCGCCCAGGCGCTCGACTACCTGGAATCGCTGGCCTTCACCGGAGGGGACCTGGGCTACCTCGCCGGCCTGGGGCTGTTCGCAGAGCCCTTCCTGCACCATCTCGCCGGCCTCCGCTTCACCGGCGAGGTGTGGGCGGTGCCGGAGGGGGAGGTCGTCTTCGCCGGGGAACCGGTGCTGCGGGTGACCGCCCCGATCATCGAGGCCCAGATCGTCGAGACCTACCTGCTCAACGTGATCAACGTAGCCACCTCGGTTGCCTCCAAGGCGGCCCGGGTCGCCACCGCCTGCGCCGGTCGCACGTTCGTCGACTTCTCCGCCCGCCGCGACCACGGCCCGGACGCAGCCATGATTGCCGCCCGCGCCTCCTTTGTCGGCGGTGCGTCGGCCACCTCCAACGTCGCCGCCGGCGCCCGCTGGGGCATCCCGCTGTCGGGAACGATGGCCCACTCGTACGTCCTCGCCTTCGCCCATGAGGAGGACGCCTTCCGGGCGTTCGCCCGGTCCTTCCCCGAGCCGACCCTGCTGATCGACACCTTCGACACGCTGGAAGGTGCCCGCAAGGCGGCGGCGGTGGCCGGGGTGCGGGCGGTGCGGCTCGACTCCGGCGATCTCGCCGAGCTGTCCCGCCAGGTCCGCCAGATCCTCGACGACGCCGGGCATCCGGGCATCCGGATCTTCGCCTCCGGGGACATGGACGAGTACCGCATCGCGGCCCTGCTCGCTGGCGGAGCGCCCATTGACGGCTTCGGTGTGGGCACCCAACTCGGCACCAGCGGCGACGCACCGGCGCTCGGCGGCGTCTACAAGCTGGTCGAGGACCGCTCCGGCCCCAAAGCGAAGACGTCGACCGGCAAGGCGACCCTGCCCGGGGTCAAGCAGGTGTACCGATTCGCTGACCGGGACCTGATCGCCCTGGCCCGCCAGCCGGCGCCCGAGGGAGGCACCCCGTTGCTCGAGCTCGTGATGGCCGGCGGGCGCCGGCGCGGGACTGACCCGTCGCTCACCGAGATCCAGGAACGCTGCCGCCAATCGGTGGCCGGCCTGCCGCCCCGGTTGCGCTCGCTGGGGCCGGTTGCCCCCTACCCGGTCGAGGTGTCGCCGGCGCTCGGAAGGTCACGGCCGACACCGTGACTGCCTGGCCACCCAGCAGCACCCGGTCGCCCGACCGGCGCATGCGCACGATCCCGCCCCGCGCCGAAGCCTGCTCCCCGGTCAGTTCGTCCCGGCCCAGCCGCTTGCCCCAGTAGGCGGCGAGCGTGCAGTGTGCCGACCCGGTGACCGGATCCTCCGGGATCCCGACGTTGTGCGCGAACACCCGGCTCACACAGTCGACCCCCGGGCCTTCACCGGCCGCGGTGACAATCACCGCCCGCATCCCCAGCGCGGCGATGGCGGCCAGGTCCGGGGGGTCTTTTGTGAGTAAAAACCGCGCATATATGGTGGCTTTTACTCACAAAAGCGTAGCGAGGGATGCCACCTGGATCCGGCAGTCCCTTGACACCCGCCGGAGATCCGCACAAGAGCCCCGGTGGCGCGGGCCTGGCGAGCGGGACCTCGATCGGGACCTCCACGAGCCCATCGTCGACACCGGCCTTGCGGCCTGAAATTCGACTCGTCCGTGGAAATCTTTCAGCCCTAGCAGCTAGCTGGCAGGTACCCGCCTAAGGGCAATGCAACTCCCGCTTCAGCGGCCTGCAACGACATCTTTGTAACGTGAGGGATCAGATAGAGCCGCTGGTTTACAAAGAGCGTGATCGGCGGAGGCGGGAATAGCGCTGATTTAGCCCGGCCAAATGCCACCGGCGGCCGTGCGGCCCGGTGCGGGGGGCGGCGAGAAGTGGTGCTGGGGGGAAGTTACTGGACCAGGCCCTTGCGCAGGGCGAGCGCCACGGCGTCGGTGCGGTCGGCGGCGCCCATCTTCGTGAAGATGTGGGAGATGTGGGTCTTCACGGTCTGCGCCCCGATACCCAGTTCCCGGGCGATCTCCTTGTTCGTCTTCCCGAAGGCCAGCAGCTGCAGGACGTCGTGCTCCCGCTGGGAAAGGGGCTCAGCCCCCCGCCCCTTGGGCTCCGTCATGCCGGCAAAACCGTCGAGCAGGTGACGGGTGATCGAGGGGTGGAGGGCGGCCTTGCCCTCGGCCACGGTCATGATGCCCTTGATCAGCTCGTCTGCCGAAGCGGTCTTCAGCAAGTAGCCGCTGGCACCAGCGAGCACCGCCCTATGAACGTAGGACTCCTCGTCGTGCACCGTGAACACGAGTGACTTGACTGCCGGGTGGCGCTCCCGGATCCGCCGGACCGCCTCGAGGCCGTCCAGCTTGGGCATGGCGACATCGACCACGACGACGTCGGGCTCCAGCCGGTCGACGAGGTCGAGGAGCTCCTGGCCATTACCGGCCTCGGCGATTACGTCGACCTCGTGGGATTCCTCCAGGATCAGGCGCACGCCGCGCCGGACCATCGGGTGATCATCGGCCAGCACAACACGCACCGGACGGGTCATCTCGATGGTCTCCATAGCATTGTTAATTGTCGGAACATCACCCGCCGCGCTTAACTCCAAAGAGGGACGGCTCCGCCCGGCCAGTGAACCTTGTCGATATTTTCTCAGACTGACTTGCCGTGTTCTCCCGTATCGTGTGCCAATGCCTCCGCGTGGCCGTCCCCCAAACGACGGCGAAGCCCAGCATGACCACCGCCAGCACCTCCACGACGACCTTCGGGGCGACCACATCGGCCGCCCACCCGGCGACCAGCAGGCTGGCCGCCATCGATGCGGTGACCAGCCCCAGCTCGAAGGCAAGGATCCGGCCCCGGACCGCGTCCGGGGCCAGTGCCTGCAGGCCGTAGCTGGTCAGCGTGTTCTGCGCCCCCCCGCCGAGGTGAGCGGCCACCACGACGGCGGCCGCTACCCACACCCCGGGCGCGGAGGGGAACACCAGGTAGGCCAGCCCGTAGAGGACCATCGACGCGGTCAACGCCGGGAACAGCCGGTGGGTGGCCGCACGCACGAACGGGCGGGCGACGAACGGCCCGATCAGCGTCCCGAGACCGCGGGCGGCGTACAGGATCCCGATGCCGGCGTCGGAGGCGCCGAACACCCTGGCGGCGAAGAACGGCAGCAGGCCGATCATGCCGGTGCCCAGCCCGTAGCCCGCCTTCTGGCCGAGGATGGCCAGCGCCCGCGGCTCCGACCGGGCCCAGCCGATGGCCTCGCCGAGGTCGCCGCTGACGTCGAGCCGGCGCCCAGCCGGGCGCACCCGCCGGGACGGCCCCAGGTCCGCCCGCACCCCGACGATCAACCCCGCCGACACCAGGAACGAGGCGGCGTTGACCACAAAGGCGGCGTCCCGGCCGATCAGCGCGGCGAGGATGCCCCCGGCCCCGGCCCCGACCGCGGCCATGATCCCCCAGGTCGATCCCATCAGGACGTTGGCGGCGGCCAGCTCCCCCCCGGCGGGCGCTCCGCCGACGACGTTGGGGAGCCCGGCCCGGGAGGCCGGATCGAATACCGCCCCGGTGACCGCCAGCCCGGCCATCGCCGCCAGGCCCAACCACAGCGTCCTGGAGGACCTGACCGCCAGCATCGTCAGCGCCAGCGCCGCGCCGGCGAGGTTGGCGCCGAGCATCAGCCGCCGCCTGCCGAACCGGTCGGCGATCACCCCGGTCAGCGGTGTCGCCAGGAACTGCGGGATGAAGCTGGCGGCCAGGATGGCGCCGCCGTAGAAGGTCGACCCGGTGAGCTTCAGGGCAAGGCCGGTCAGCGCCACGACGTTGAACCAGTCCCCGCCGAGCGAGATCAGCTGGGCGATCCACAACCGGCGGAAGTCGCGGTTGGCCCCGAGCAGCCGCCGGTAGGAATGGGAACGCATCGTCACTCTAAGGATCGCCGAATCCACGGGATACCTCGAGCGGCGGCCCCCGCCTCGATTGCGGCAACGCCTGGGCGCCCGTGCGCTCGCGGAGCCGTCCGGTGCGGGCCGGCGGCTCACCCGGCGATCTCCTCCAGTTCCCGCCCGGCGGTCTCGGGCAGCCGCCACA
>DAIQBQ010000239.1:0-5208 GCA_036781065.1 Actinomycetota bacterium | reverse complement strand
GACCTGGCGCCCAAGGAGCTGGAGAAGATCATCTACTTCGCCGCCTACCTGATCACCCATGTCGACGACGCGAAGCGCTCCCGTGACCTGGCGACGCTCGAGACCCAGGTCCGCAAGGAAATCGAGCAGATTGACTCCGACGCCGAGGCGAAGCGGGCCCGCTACGCCGAGGAGCTGGAGACCAAGCTGGCCGACCTGGAGTCCAAGGGTGAGAAGGCCGCCGCGCTCAACCGGGCGCGCAAGGACACCGAGCGCCTGGTCAAGGAGCTGGAGGCCCGCCGCGAGCGGGACAGCGCCCTGCTGGAGCAGACCTGGAACACCTTCCGCAACCTCTCCCCGCGCCAGCTGGTCGACAACGAGATCATCTGGCGGGAGCTGCGCGACCGCTTCGGCGACTACTTCCGGGGCGGCATGGGGGCCGAGGCGGTCAAGGAGCTGCTGCACGGGCTCAACCTCCGGGAGGAGGAGGAGTCGCTCAAGGAGACCGTGCGCACGGGTAAGGGCCAGCGCAAGGCCCGGGCGATCAAGCGGCTGAAGGTGATCTCGCCGTTCACGATGGACGGCGGCAAGAACTCGCCGATGGGCATGGTCCTCGACTCCGTCCCGGTGATCCCGCCGGACCTGCGCCCGATGGTCCAGCTCGACGGGGGCCGGTTCGCCACCTCGGACCTGAACGACCTGTACCGCCGGGTGATCAACCGCAACAACCGGCTGAAGCGGCTGCTCGACCTCGGCGCCCCCGAGATCATCGTCAACAACGAGAAGCGGATGCTCCAGGAGGCCGTGGACGCTCTGTTCGACAACGGCCGCCGCGGCCGCCCGGTCACCGGGCCGGGCAACCGCCCGCTGAAGAGCCTCTCGGACATGCTGAAGGGCAAGCAGGGCCGGTTCCGCCAGAACCTGCTGGGCAAGCGGGTCGACTACTCCGGCCGGTCGGTGATCGTCGTCGGGCCGCAGCTGAAGCTGCACCAGTGCGGGCTGCCGAAGGTGATGGCCCTGGAGCTGTTCAAGCCGTTCGTGATGAAGCGGCTGGTCGACGCCGGCATCGCCCAGAACATCAAGTCCGCCAAGCGGATGGTCGAGCGCGCCCGGCCGCATGTCTGGGACGTGCTGGAGGAGGTCATCCGTGACCACCCGGTGATGCTCAACCGGGCGCCGACGCTGCACCGGCTCGGTATCCAGGCGTTCGAGCCGATCCTCGTCGAGGGCAAGGCGATCAAGATCCACCCGCTGGTCTGCGTCGCCTTCAACGCCGACTTCGACGGCGACCAGATGGCGGTCCACGTGCCGCTGTCCGCCGAGGCCCAGGCCGAGGCGCGCCTGCTGATGCTGTCGACCAACAACATCCTGTCCCCGGCGCACGGCACCCCAATCGTGACGCCGACCCAGGACATGATCCTCGGCACCTACTACCTGACGATGGACCCGCCGTCGGACACCCCCGCCGAGGAGCACCCGCGCACGTTCGGGTCGGTGGCCGAGGCGCTGCTGGCCTACGACTTCCACCAGATCCGCCTCCAGCAGCCGATCCGGGTCCGCCTGCGCGGCAAACTCGGCCCGGGGGAGACGCTGGACGACGCCGAGCGGGCCGCTGAGGAGGCCGCCGCCGCCGCCGACCTCGAGGGCGACTGGGAGGAGGCGCCCCGCGCCACCCCGCTGATCGACACCACCGTCGGCCGGCTGATCTTCAACGAGGCGATGCCCGGCGACTTCCCGTACATCAACCGGGTGGTCGGCAAGCGGGAGCTGTCGCAGATCCTGGAGGAGCTGTCCGAGCGCTACGACAAGGTCGACATCGCCCGGACACTCGATGCCGCCAAGGGCATCGGGTTCCACTTCGCCACCAAGGCCGGCGTCACCATTGGCGTGACCGATGCCACCCCGGCGCCCAAGAAGCCGCAGATCCTGACCGAGTACGAGAAGCAGGCGGAGAAGGTCGAGAACCAGTACCGGCGGGGCATCATCACCGACGACGAGCGCCGCCAGGAGCTCATCGAGATCTGGACCAAGGCCACCGACGAGGTCAAGGAGGACATGGAGAAGGCATTCCGGTCCCAGGACCTCAACCCGATCTACATGATGGCCAACTCCGGAGCCCGGGGGAACATCATGCAGGTCCGCCAGATCGCCGGGATGCGTGGCCTGGTGGCCAACCCGCGCGGCGAGATCATCCCCCGGCCGATCAAGGCGAACTTCCGTGAGGGGCTGACCGTCCTCGAGTACTTCATCTCCACCCATGGCGCCCGCAAGGGCCTGGCCGACACCGCCCTCCGGACCGCCGACTCGGGCTACCTGACCCGGCGGCTGGTCGACGTGTCGCAGGAGCTGATCGTCCGGGAGACCGACTGCGGGTCCGAGCGGGGCATCCCGATCGCGGTCACCGTCCGCCACCCGATCTCCGGCCAGCTGGTCGAGGGGCCGTCGCTCGACACCAAGCTGTTCGGACGGACGTCGCTGGAGACGATCACCGACCCGGACGGGACCGTGGTCGTCGAGGCCGGGGAGCAGATCGACCGGCCGAAGGAGCGCCGGCTCGCCGCCCTGGGCGTCGAGTCGATCCGGGTGCGGTCGGTGCTCACCTGCGACGCCAAGTACGGCGTCTGCCGTGCCTGCTACGGCCGCAACATGGCGACCGGTCAGACCGTCGACATCGGCGAGGCGGTCGGCATCATCGCCGCCCAGTCGATCGGCGAGCCGGGTACCCAGCTGACCATGCGCACCTTCCACACCGGTGGCGTCGCCGGTGAGGACATCACCCACGGTCTCCCCCGGGTCGTCGAGCTGTTCGAGGCCCGGACCCCGAAGGGCAAGGCGACGATCGCCAAGATCCCCGGCCGGGTCGAGATCGAGGAGGCGGAGACCAAGAAGATCGTGCGGGTCATCGGCGACGACGGCCGGGAGGAGGAGTACCCGGTCTCCCGCCGCCAGCGGTTGCGGGTCGACGGCGGCGACCTGGTCGAGCCCGGTGACCAGATCACCGAGGGCTCGATCGACCCCCACGACATGCTGGAGGTCGGCGGCATCCGGGCGGTCCAGCTGTACCTGGTCGCCGAGGTGCAGCAGGTCTACAAGAGCCAGGGTGTGCCGATCCACGACAAGCACATCGAGTTGATCGTGCGCCAGATGCTGCGCAAGGTCTCGGTCATCGAGCCGGGGGACACCGAGTTCCTGCCCGGGGACCTGGCCGACCGCAAGGCGTTCGAGATCGTCAACTCCGAGGTGATGGCCGCCGGCGGCGAGCCGGCGACCGCCCGCCCGATCCTGATGGGCATCACCAAGTCGTCGCTGGCGACGGAGAGCTGGCTGAGTGCGGCGTCGTTCCAGGAGACGACCCGGGTGCTCACCGATGCTGCGATCAAGGGCAAGAGCGACTCGCTGCTCGGCCTGAAGGAGAACGTGATCATCGGCAAGCTGATCCCGGCGGGGACCGGCATGACGCGGTACCGCTCGATCCAGGTCGTCCCGGCCGCCGAGGTCGCCCAGCTTCTGGAGCTGCTGCGCCGGGAGGACGAGGAGCGGAAGGCCGCCCTGGAGGCCGAGATGGCCAACCGCCCGCCCTACGAAGACGAAGACGAGGAGGCGAGCTTCTAGCTCGCTTCTGGCTCGGTTCCTGAAAGGGGGCGCCCTCCGGGCGCCCCCTTCGAATTGAAACTGGTGGCAAAGATGGCAAAGGCGTCGGTCACTCAGCCCTACGCGAGGGAAGTGGTGGCGCCTCGTCGATGTCGTACTCGCTGACGACCTGATTTTGATTATCTCTGGCCTCAAGCAGAGTGACGACGGATCGATCTACGTCTATGCCGAGAACTTGTCGGCCTATCAGACCTCCGGCCCTACGGACGTCCGATTCGCGACAGTCCTTATCATCAGCCACGGGGATGAGTTTCTCGGGAGAGGCTGGGAGGAGTCGACGCCGTCAGTGAGGGTCGGACCTTTGGTGATCCTCCAAAAGGGAGCGGGTGGCGAGTGAACTACGAGGGCATCGCCTACATCCTGGCCCGCCAGGTCGCCTGCTTGACCGCGCCCCGGAGGACCCGGAAGGCGCCACCGGAGTCTTCTCGGACGGCCGCGGCTAGGTCACTGTCCTGAATCCAGGCGAATTCCGCCGGAAAACAGGACAGCGGTTGGGGAGTGTTTGTGTAGATATATGTTGATGTGCCTTAATATGGGACACGGCCCCCCTCGAACTGGTGGGTGCTCTCGCCCAGCCGCCCCGGGCGGGCCACATGGTGGGCGGTTAGGCGAGGCCCCCGTTGGTGGGCACGGTGTGTGCGGCCATGGTGATAATCAGGCCGTAGACGACCATGGCCAGCACTATCCCGGCCCCGCCGAGGATAAGGCCGGCCACGGCCATCCCCTTGCCGGCTTGCCGCCCACCGGTGCGCTTGATCCGGGCCTTGCCGACGGCACCGAAGATCAGGGCAAGGATCGGCCCGACGAACAGGGTGCAGGTTGGTATCCCGATGATGCCCAGCGCCAAGGCGGCGACTGCCAGCCCGTTGGTCGGGGCGGCCGGCCTGCCGTAGCTCGGTGGTGAGTAGGCGTAGGCATACGGCGGCGGTGGCGGGTAGTAGGCGGGCGGCTGGTAGGCCGGCGGCTGGTAGGTGGGTGCTGCCAGGGTCATCGGAAGCGCGGACGGCGATGCCGTGCTCACCTGCTGCCTCGTGCGCTGCATCGTGTTCCAGGACATCTGTAGGCCCCCCCTTGTGCCTGCGTTGCTTGGTGCGATGCGGTCAGCTGTTCCGGTGTGGTCGTATGCGAAAGCGGTTCACCCGAAGAGGTGGCCAAGGGCGGGCAACCCGGCGTGCCCGGTCACCACGGCGGCGACCCCCAGCCCTACCCCGGCCAGACCGAGGACGACGGCGGCAACCGCCATCCACCGGCCTCGCTCCCTCCCGCGGGAATCCCGGATCTGGCCCAGGCCGGCCACCCCGAAGAGGATTGCCAGCACGGGGGCGACCTCGTAGGAGAAGAAGAGCGGGACCCCGGTGACGCCCATGACGAGCCCGGCGATCGCCATCCCGTTGAACGCCGGACCAGCCGCTCGATCCGACCCCCCGGATCGAGCGTTCTTCGCGGCCACGCGGTCCTCCACCGCGAGGTGCCGCGGCGCGTGGGCGGCCAGGACCTTGGCCATCAGACCCGGACCCCCACCAGGTGGTTCACGCCGTGGGCCAGCGCGACGGCGGACGCCGCCAGTCCCACGATCCC
>DAIQBQ010000238.1:0-5220 GCA_036781065.1 Actinomycetota bacterium | reverse complement strand
CTCCTCCCCGCCCTCTATTCAGTGATTACTTCAGGGCAGGTGCCTGCTCAGAGCTGACACAGAGGGGATCGACTCCGGTGCCCGCGCCGGCCCGGCAGTTAGGCGTCTGAGCAGCCGCAGGGGGCAGGGACGGTTCAGCCGAGCTCTCGTTTGTACTGCGGCCCAAGGCACACAGATCATACTCGCATCACGTAGAGATTTGTATTGACGTGTAGAGCTGAGAGTATCTATGATGATGTCTAGTCACAGACATGGTTGAGCGATACATGGAGGGCCGGCCACACGCTTGCTGGCTCGGTTCTCGACCTATGGCCCGTCTGGCGGGGTCATCGTTGGCCCCCAACTTCCTGCCTGGGAGGAGGAGTGGAGATGATTAAGAACGAGGGTCCTCTGGCCCGGCAGCTAGGGAAAGGCCTAATCCAGCCTAGGTGGCTCGCCAGGGTGGCGGCGGCGATGATCGTCGCCGCGGCTCTGGTCGCCATCTTCTGTCAAGCCGCCGCCGCGCAAGAAGTTGATGGCTACACAAATTGGAACCCGTCCTACGGCGCGTATCACAACACGACGTTTTGGGTGACGGGAGAGGTCAAGACCACCCCTGGCTCATTCAAGGTCGTCGCGACACTGCAACAGAAGTGGTTCTTCTGGTGGCGGCAGAACGAGGTGGAAGTCTTCTACAGCCGACCCGCAGCAACGTATTGGTACTATGACAACATCCACTCCACTTTTGTCCCTAAGGGGTCTGGCTCGTTTCGCATTACTCAGGAACTCTACCTTCGTTATAGCGGAGCATGGGTGCTGTTGAAGACGAACGCGTCGCAACTTTATTGGAGACCTTGATTGGCGTGGGCGCCCGCACGTGTTGCTGGCCGTGTGCCTGGTTTGGGCACACCGCCGAACTATCCCCGAGACAAGAGCTGCCAAGTGGCTTCGGGCATGGCCTGACGGCGGGGTTTCGTTGAACGATATAGTTCTTCTCCCACCGCGTTTGCGGAAGCTTAGGCCCTAGCGAACGGATCGCAATGTTCAGGAGCCAACTATGAGGCCACTGGGACGGTTGCGCCACCTAAAGCCGCTCCCGGAAGCTTTCGATCGGTTGGAGTTCCCGGTCCTCGGTCTCAGCCCGACGTGGTCAGGGCGCCGGTACATCGCGGGATGGGGAGCGGCCGCTCAGGAAGTAACCAATGTTCAGCTCGGCCATATCGAGGCTGATGGCGGTGTCTTACTCGTGACGTCCAGGCGAGCGCGCAAGGGCGACCAGTTCCAAGACGTCTGGAACAGCTCCAGAGGGTCTTTAGATTTAGACGTCGATGGTGTCAGATTTGTAGGCGAAAAAACAACAGAGCACTTGCGGCTCTCTGTTGAAGGGCAGGAGGTTGACTTCTGTTGGTCCAACGGGCGAGACGGAAGCTGGATGGCCCACGGCAACTACGGGGATTCGCACGTCGTCCTGGAGGCTTCCGGGTTTCCCTCCTCGCGGTTGATTTTGATTCGCCTACTGACGCTACATGATTACACTGCGGGCTTTCTGCCATAGCTATCTTAATGCTACATCAGCTGACTATACGGCCTAAATTATAGGCTGGTAATCAGCGAGACTAATAGCCAATCTGTCGTTCCGGAACGGGTACTTGTTTAGCTTTAGTTTGGTGTCCCCTTAGGACCGGAAGGATTGAGCTCGGGGCCCTTGCGGGACAAGGCCGCCGAGACTCGAGCTGGCGACCGCTCCGGCCAGGAAGGGACGAGAGCGGGGGCTGAGGGGGCGTCGGCGATCCCGGCAGCCCCACGCCGCCGGGTCACGAGTGCGCCTTCCCCTCCAGACTTGGCGGCCCCCAACCGCGTTCCCGGGACAGCAGTTCGGCCCCCACCCACTCCTGGGCGAGGCGTTCCCCACGCTGGAGCAGCGCGGCGGCCGGGGTGCGCAGCTCCAGCGGCAGCCAACTGACCAGCGCGGCCCCCTCAGCGGGGTCGACGGCGCCGCCCTCGTAGCGAGCCGGCCGCCCGTGGGCAAAAAGCAGCTCGTACAAGCCGGCTGCGGGCTCGACCGGCGGCAGGCCCACCCGGATCGCCACGGCCGTAGCCCTGGCTGGAATCGCCAGCCCTTGGGGGTCGATGTCTCCGAAGTACAGGATGCGGGCGACCGGGCGGCCGATCTCCAGCGCCGACGCCACCGAGTTGGCGAAGTGGTTGCCGGCCCCATAGGCAACAAGCCCCACTCCAGACGGCCCCCCGCCGCCGGTCCAGGTCGCCATGGAGTGGCACAGCGAGGCATACGTTGCCTGGTTCTCCGCCACCAGCAGTGTCTGACCCGGCCCGACCGCCTGCCAAACGAACGGCGGGTGGACCGGCCGGCAACGGAGCAGGCCCCAGGACAGCCGGTCCGGCTTGAACAGCCCGGTGGCCGATAGTGCCAGCATCGCCTTCTCGTCGCCGAAGAGCTCGAGCGACCGCTCCTGGGCCGGCACCTCCATCCGCTCCCCCCCGCCGTCGCGCAGGAAGGCGTTCACCGACCGCAGCGCCTCGAACTGGCTCCGGCTCAACGGGAGTCCTGCCGCCCATGCCAGTTCGGGCCGCCACGGAAACGTCCGCGCCGAGGAAGGCTCGGGCGCCTGCCGGGCCCGGGCGGTGACCAGAACGAAGCGGGGCAGCGGCGGGGCCCCGGAGTCGTAGGAACGGGCCGGCAGCATCACGGTGCCCGCGGCGCCCAGCGCCCCGAGGGCAGCAGCCAGCCGCAACCGCTTGTCGGTCGCCGTGACAAATGCCGGCTCCGCTCGGAGCAGACACTGCCACAGCTCACCAAGGTCAACGCGTCGCCGTCCTACCGCCTCGATCTCCCGGCCCAGCCGCCGGGTCAGCAGGTCCAAGCCGTCCACGCCGGGATCATCGGCGTCGCCGGGCTGCCCTGGGCCGTCCGCACGATCGGCCAGCCTGTCCGGCTCCTCGCCCAGGGCGCGCTTCGCCGAGGTGTTCACCTCACGGCGTCCGCGCCGGCTCCCGCCGGAACACCCGGGTCGCCGCCAGGCCATTGTGGGACCCGTCTGCACCATCGGCGACCACATGCAGCCGACCGGTGCGCAGGTCGCGCTGGTCGTTGCGCAACCGGATGCAGTTGGGCAGCGTCGCCAGCGCATCGAGGTCGTTTACGCCGGTCGTGTAGATGAGCTGCACCCCCATCGCAAGCGCCACCTGGCGCTGCAGGTTCAGCAGGGCCACGTTGGAGCAGGTCCCGATCGGGTTGTCGAGGATCAGCATCCCGCCACCGACGTCTGCCCGGCCTCGGTTGCGCGCCCGCAGCCGGGCCAGCGTGCAGTAGAGGAGGATCGTGGCGGTGAGCTTCTCGCCGTCGCTGAACTTGTTCAGTTCGGTGACAGGGTGGCGGTCAGGCCGGAGCACGGGGTCCGGCTTCAGGATCGTGACCTCGAAGCCCCGCCGCCCGACGGCCGCCCGGGTTGCTTTCTGCAGCAGCGGCAGGCCTTCGGGCCGGGAGCCCTCGGCGACCACCCGGTCGATGACGCCGCCGAGCCGGGCGAACAGCTCCTCGTCCTTGTCTGGCTTGTCGAAGCGGATCTGGAGGAACGGCCGCCCTGCCCATCCGGGCAGAGCCTCGGGGAGACGCGAGCTGGACTCCGCCCGCCGGAGCTGGCCGAGCGCCGACTCGACGATGCCGACCAGGGCGCTGACGACCAGCCGCTGGTGCTCGGCCAGCGAGGCCAGCTGGTCGGTGAGTTGCGCCAGCCGGGTGTCCAGTGCGTCAACGTGCTCGGAGGCCCGGTTGATCAGGGTCCCGGGGTCGTCGAGCACGAGCCGGTCCCGCAGCTTGCCCCTGAGGTCGGTAAACCGGTCGCCGAGGGCGAAGCGCCGGACGGCGTTGGCCGCCGCCTCGACCTCCCGGGCCGCCTCACGGTAGGCAGTGGCCGCGGCTTCGACACCTTCTACGGCGCCGGTGGTCAGCTGGCTCGCCTCTTCGTAGCTGCGCTCGAACGGCCAGCCGCCTCCGCCGGCTGGAGGCTCCTCATCCCCCCAGACGACCTGGCGATAGGTCGCCAGGACGGCCGAAAGGCGGGCCGCCAGTGAGCCCATCCGCTCGTCTTCGCGCTCGGCCCTCCGCTGCTCGTCGCTGGCGGCGATGGCGGCCTTCTCGGCGGCGGTCGCCCGCTCCGATGCCGCCAGCGCGTCGGCCGCCAGCATCTCTGCCCAGGCCTGCGCTTCCTCCGGATCGCCGGTGTGCAGTTCGTCGGGAAGCTCGGAACGGTGGCCGTCGGGGGCGGCGGCGGCGCGGACGCCCGACTCGGCCTGCGTCACCCCTGCGCCAGCCTGGCCCCGTCGGGCGATCGACTCGTCCCGCTCTCGCCGCGCCTGCCGCTCCCCATCGGCCCGGGCCCCCGCCTCGGCGAACGTGGCGTCGGCCAGGATCGCCTCGGCGGCTGGGATCTGGTCGACCAGGGGCGCTGCCCCGAGACGCCGGTCACACTCGGCGACCTCGCCGGCCGCCCGCAGCCGGCGGTCAGCGAGCACGTTGTTGCTCATCAGGCCGCGGTAGCGCTCGTCCAGCGCACGGTGGCGCTCCCGCAGCGCCTCCAGCGTGAGCTCCGGCGGCGGGTCCTCGCCAGCCGGGCCCTCGACCTCGATGCGCGACCGTTCGTCAGCCAGGCGGTCGGCCGACGCCCCCGCTTCGGCCCGTCGACGCTCGGCCGCGGTGCGGCGATCCCGTGCCTCCGCCTCGGCCGCCTCGGCCCCAGCGATTTCGGACTGCAGCCACTCCTGCCGGTCGCGCAAGTGCCGCTCCTCGGGCACCAGCGCCGCCACCGCGGCCAACCCGTCGGCGCACGACTGGATCCGCGGGACGAGGTTGGCGATCGCCCGCCGCCGCTGGCGCCCCGCCTTCAGCCGGGAGTTGCGGTCGGCCGACTCCGCCTTCAGGGCCGCCTCGGCCTGCTCACTGTCGGTGATCCGGCGGGAGAGCTGGTCGGCCAGCGAAGCGAGCTGCGCCAGCTCGCCCTGCCACCGCTCCAGCGTGCCTTCGGGGGAATCGTGCAGGAAACGCCGGAGCTCGTCCCGTAGCCCGGCATCGGCCTCCCGTCTCTCCTGCAGTTGGCGCCGGCGGGCGTCCAACCGCTCGACGTCGATTGCCCGTGCGGCCCGCTCCGCCTCGGCGGCGCCCGGGTCGAACAGCGCCTGTGCTGGAGCGACCACGAACCGTTCCGGGGGAGTCCCCGGCCCGTC
>DAIQBQ010000237.1:0-5236 GCA_036781065.1 Actinomycetota bacterium | reverse complement strand
TCATCGAGTTCTTCGCCGTCGGCACCGCGGTGATCCCGTCGGAGGGCGGCCAGCCGATCCCGCCGCCGACCCCGATGATCAGCCTCAACGACCCACCGGGCGGTCGCTAGCGGGTGGGCCCGGCCAAAAAACCTGGTCCCGAGCTTGACGGCGCGCCCTCCCCGGGTGTAACCTAGCCTGGTTCCGCAGAAATCCAAGGGGCGACCCGAGGGTTACTGCGGAACTCTAGTTTTCCGGGTATTTCACATAGGCAGGAAAACACGGGAGCGCCCAGGTGGGCGTTCCTTCTTGTTGTGCCGGAGAACGGCGGGCGGCCCGCAAAGCGCACTGCCGGCGTGCGAAGGAACGGGCCAGCGCCGAGAGTTACAAAATCTTCTTAGACAACACCGGGCGCACATAAGAGGTACCATCGGTGACCCAGCGGTCAGACACGCTTGAAAATGACAGCCTGGTAACTTATGGTCGATAGCGATGGATCTCTTCGAGGCGGAGGTGCGCTCGCGGCCCTGCTCGCACTCGGGGTGCCCGCAGCCGGCCGTTGCGGCGCTGGCGTACGACTACAAATCCCGCCGGGTCTGGCTTCACGACCTCCCCGAACCACCCGATCCAGCCAGCTACGATCTGTGTGCCGACCATGTCGAGCGGTTCCGACCCCCGCGGGGCTGGGAGGTCCTGGATCACCGGGCGCACATGCAGCCCCGGATCGGCGAAGAGGAGATGTTCCGGGCCGACGTCGCCCTGTAGCACGCCGGGGGTGGGCCAGGCGATGAGCCTCGACCGCCACCTGCTGCAGCAGGTCCGCTCGCTCGACGAGCACGACCTCCGCCGGCTGCTGATCTTCACCCGCGGGCTGCTCGTCCAGCGTGGCCACCTGCCACTCGGCCCCGAGGAGTCGGTCGGCACCGGACCGGACCGGGTCGGCTACCGGCTGCAACGGGTCAAGTGCGGCAAGCCCGGTTGCACCCGCTGCCCGCACGGCCCGTACTGGTACGCCTACTGGCGCGAGGGCGGTCGGGTGCGGACCCGGTACATCGGGCGGGAACTCCCTGCGGACGTGTCGCCCTAGCATGAGGCTAGACCAAAAACCAGTTTTGTGGATCGCTACACTCAATAATGAGGGCCCATGATCCACAAAACTCCGGATCGTTGGCGTTAGGAACCCGCAGTGACCTTGACGGTCTGGGTGGCGGCGGCGCCCGGCCCGCCGTTGCGGATCATCTGGCGGCCGTCGTAGTAGGGCAGGGCCGAGGTGCCGGCGCTGTCGGTGACGAGCAACCCGGCGGCGTAGTTCCCGGGATGAAGGTAGGCGTGGGTGGTGGTCGGTGACGTCGTGGTGGCGGTAGTGCCGTCGCCGAAGGACCAGGTGTAGCTGGCGATCGATCCGTCGACAGCGTGCGAGGCAGAGGCATCAAACTGCGTCCCACCCCCCGCCTGTGTCATGGTCACGGTGAACGAGGCCACGGGCGCTTGGTCGGCGGCCATGACGATGTCCAGTGGGAGGACGCCCACCGGAATCGGCGTGCCCGCACTGTTCGAACTGGTCGAGATCGGCATAGCCGATCCCGCTCCGGACTGGCTGTCGTCGCTTTCCGCGGTGAACACGGCGTGGCTGTCCGGGGTAACTGCCAGCGACGAGAAGGCCGTGCCGGATACCGTGTGGCCGGCCGGAGCCGGGATTGGCGTGCTCGGTGACCCGGAGGCGACCGGCACCGCGAGGACCGTGTTGGACACCGTCGCCGTGTACAGCGTCTTTCCGTCTGGCGTGATCGCGAAGTTCTGCCCGAAGATGTTCCCGACCGGGTCCTCGGGCAGGAGGGCGAGGGTGCTGGTCGCATCGGTTGAGCTGTTCACGGCAACGATGGACGACGTGAGCGTGGGGTCCCCGCCTGATCCCGTCGATACGTAGAGCGTCTTGGAGTCGGGGCTGACCACCATGGCCGTCCCGCCACCGTTGGGGACGGCAAACGGGGCCCCGGCGGTGCCCGAGGCGGTCGAGATGGCGACAATATCGTTGTCGGCAAGGCCGGCGAACAGGGTCTTGCCGTCCGGGGTGATCGCCAGCACGTCCGGCGGCGACGGGAGCGGGATCGGCGTCCCGGTCCTGTTCGTGGCGGTCGAGATCGGGGTGATGGCACTGGCGGTCACACCGGCGGCGTACACCGTCGAGCCGTCCGGGCTGATCACCATGTCGCTGAGGCCTGCTCCGACTGCGATCGGCGACCCGAGGGTGTTGTTGGCGGTCGAGAGCGGGACGACGGTGTCACCGGCGGCCAGGTAGACGGTCGCCCCGTTGGGGGTTGCCTCGATCTCAAACGGGGCGGCGGTCGGGGTGACGGTCGTGACCACCGACTTCGTTGCAAGATTGACCACGCTGACCGAGCCGTCAAAATTTGTTGTGTACGCCCGGGTCCCATCCGGGCTGAGGGCGACGCTGAACGGGCCCACTCCGGAGCCGTCCTTGCTTACCGAGATCGGCGATCCAGCGGTATTCGCCCCGGTATCGATTGGCGTCAGCGTGTTGTCGAGCGCGTTCACCACGTAGGCGGTGGGACTGTTGGTACTCGCGGCATGAGCCGCCTCGGTGTGGGAAAAAGCGACCAGCGTCAGGACCATGCTCATGGTGACTACGACGCTGGTGACCGCGCGGGCAGGCAACGCTGCTGCGTTGGCAGGCATCGGTTCCCTCCTATCGGGACTCTCGTTCGCCGGTATCGGTTGACGACCCGTCCGCCCGGCGCCGGCAACCCCCCCGCCACAGCAGAGTTTAACGCAACCAGCAGCGAGGCGCGCGAAGAGAAAAGGAACCACCAGTCACGCAAACCGCCCTACCAGTAGGAATCCGAACGTTTCCGGCGAGTCCCGGGTGCCCTCTGGGTGCCCCCTGGGCGCGCTCTGGCGTGTTTAGCTGGCCCGCCGGCGCAGCAGGGCGCGGCGCTCGAGCTCGGTCATGCCACCCCAGATCCCGTACGCCTCCCGGGCGTCCAGCGCGTACTCGAGGCACTCGGAGCGGACCGGGCAGCGGCTGCACACCGCCTTGGCGGCGTCCTCACGGTCCCGCTTCTCCTTGACCGTCTCGGCGTGCTCCGGCCCGAAAAACAGCGTGGGGTCCATGCCCTTGCACTCGGCAAGGTCCTGCCAGCGCGCCTCGAGCTCGAGCGATGCGAGCTTGGAGGCCAGCGCCTTGGTGGTCTTCGTGGTCTTCCTCGAAGGGTGCTCTTCCGTGGTCACTTCTTCCCCCGCTGCATGGATAGGACTGATACCCCATGATGCGACGCCGCAGGCTGCCTCGACGTTCCAAGTTTCCGGCAGTCCGGGCAAATACTCCTGAAAATCACCTCGACAGTCAAAATTTCGAAGCCCTGCGCCTGCGATTCGGGCAGGTCGGGCTCGGCCAGGTCGCCCTCAAGGTCCACCACCCGCTGGCAGCTCTCACATACCAGGTGGTGGTGTGGACCTCGCGCCGACAGGTCATACCGCACCTTGCCGGACACGGGCAACGCCCGAACCTGCCCAACCCGCCGCAACTCGCCGAGGGCGTTATACACCGTGGCGAGCGAAACACTCGGCATCTTGTGCCGCACATCCTCGTACACTTCTTCGGCGCTCAGATGCCGGTCGCTGGCGTGCAGCGCGGCGAGCACCGCGAGACGCTGTGGGGTGACTCGCAAACTGTGTGACCTGAGCGTTGCTGCGAGGTCATCCCGCTGGGCGGCGGTTGAGCTCACGGAAGAATCCCTTCTTCTTGATAACCATTATCCGTGACCGGTCAAGAGCCGGTCAAGGGTTGGCGCCGGCCGGTAGAGTGGCCGCCCATGGACCTCTCCGGCGTCTTCAAAGCGTACGACGTTCGCGGTAAATACCCGGACGAGTTGAACGAGACGATCTGCCGCAACCTGGGGGTGGGGTTCGCCGCCTTCACCAAGACCCCGTCAGTGCTGGTGGGCCGGGACATGCGGGTCTCCTCCCCAGCCCTCGTCGCTGCCTTCATCGACGGCGTGCGGAGCCAGTGTGTCGACGTGATCAACATCGGCGAAGTGTCCACTGACGCCCTCTACTTCGCCTCCGGCCGGCTGAACCTTCCTGGCGCCATGTTCACCGCCTCGCACAACCCCGGCCGCTACAACGGGATCAAGATGTGCCTCGCCGGGGCTGCCCCGGTGGGCCAGGAGACTGGGCTTGCCGAGGTCCGGCGGGGGGCGGAGGCCGGTCTGCCGCCGGGCCCGTGCACCGGGCGGCTGACCACCCTCGATATCGTCAACGACTTCACCACCCACGTGCTGTCGTTCGTCGCCGCCGAGAAGCTCCGGCCACTGACGGTGGTCGTCGACGCCGGCAATGGGATGGCCGGCAAGATGGTCCCCCCGCTCTTCGCCCGGATCCCGATCCGGCTCATCCCGCTCTTCTTCGAGCTTGACGGTACCTTCCCCAACCATCCCGCCGACCCGCTCCAGCCGGCCAACCTGGTCGACCTGCAGGAGGCGGTGCTGCGCGAGCGGGCCGACCTGGGCCTGGCCTTCGACGGCGACGCCGACCGGGTGTTCCTGGTCGACGACCACGCCCAGCCGGTCTCCGGCAGCCTGACCACTGCGCTGGTCGCCTCCCGCGTGCTCGCCCGCAACCCGGGCGCCCCGGTCGTGCACAACCTGATCTGCTCCCGGGTCGTCCCCGAGACGATCCTGGCCAACGGCGGCAAACCGGTCCGCTCCCGGGTCGGCCACTCGTTCATCAAGCAGGTGATGGCCGAGACCGGGGCTGCTTTCGGGGGCGAGCACTCCGGCCACTATTACTTCCGGGACAACTTCCGGGCTGACTCCGGCTTGATCTGCTCGATGTTCGTCCTGGAGGCACTGTCGAATGGCGACCAGCCGCTGAGCGAGGTGCTCGCCCCGTTCCGGCGCTACTGGGCCTCCGGCGAGCGCAATACCGCTGTCCCAGACACCTCGGCTAAGCTTAAGGAACTGGAGAATGCCTACAGTGACGGCGAGATCGACTGGCTCGATGGGCTGACCGTCAACTACCGCGACTGGTGGTTCAACACCCGGCCCTCCAACACCGAGCCGCTGCTCCGGTTGAACGTCGAGGCGACGATCCCCGGGCTGGGTGAGGCCAAGACCGCCGAGCTGCTCGCGCGGATCGCCTCCTAGGTCGCACACCCGATCAGGCCGGTGCACGAGACCGCGGGGGACCTCGCCGCACTGCAGGCACTGCTCGACCGCAGCTACGCCGCCGCCGGGCA
>DAIQBQ010000236.1:0-5279 GCA_036781065.1 Actinomycetota bacterium | reverse complement strand
CACCGGGCGGGGGCTCCTCCTGCCGGGAGCCCGCCGCGGGTCCTCATCCTCCCGACCGCCTCGGCCCCCGAGGGCGACGCCGTGTTCCACCGCTGGGGCACGATGGGCCTCGAGCACTACCGCCGCCTCGGAGCGGCGCCCGAGGTCGTCGCGCTCAAGGTCCGGGACGACGCCGAGCGGCCGGAACTGCTCGCCACCGTCGCCGGCGCCTCGCTCATCTACTTCTCCGGCGGCAACCCGGCCTACCTGGTGCGCACGCTCAAGGGGACTGCGTTCTGGTCGGCCGTCGAGCGCTCGGTGGCGGCAGGGTGCTCGCTCGGCGGCGCCAGCGCCGGGATCGCCTTCCTCGGCACCAAGACCTTCGATCCGAGCTCCCGGCCGGATGGCACCCGGGCCGGCAGCGAGCGCGCCTGGATCGACGCCATGGGCTTCTTCGCCAAGGCGATCTTCGGCCCCCACTGGGACGCCATCGACCGGTGGCGGCCGGGAGCGACCGCGGCGATGCTCGCCGCCGTGCCCGAGGGCTGCACCTTTGTCGGCATCGACGAGGACACCGCCCTCGTCGGCGACGGGAGGCAGTGGGTGGTGCGTGGCCGCGGCTCGGTGACGATCCGCCCGGCGGGGGCGGCGGTCACGGTCTTCGGCGCTGGCGAGCAGGTCGCCCTTGATCTGGGGGACCCGCCGCGGCCGTGAGGCACATGGCGATTCGGCTCGTCCAAGAACTTGCGAACCTTCAGGCGACCCGAAATAATCCGGCTCGGGGGAGGGCAGTCGCTGTCGTTGAGGGGAGAAACCACGATGGACAAGCGCGTCGGGCTGTTCATGCTGATCTTGGGCCTGATAACCATGGGCGGGGTGTCGGCGTACGCCAGGACGGGGTCCCTGCCGATCCCGAACACCGTCCCGTCGACGATCAATCAGGCAAAAACAGGTGTGGCCATCGCCGGGGGGCTCGCCAAGCAGGCGGTCCACGACTCAGTCAGCCAGACCGCCACCGACGTCACCGTGGTCCAGGGCAAAGTCGACCAGACCCTCGGCGGGGTGAAGGCGGTCGACCCGGCGCTGATCAACGGGGAGGCCAACCTGCTCAACACCCTGCTCAACTCCGCCGGCCAGACACTGAACGGCACGCTCGACGGCGTGACGACGACGCTCGGCAAGGGCCTCGACGGCGTCAGCGAGACGGTGGCGAGCACGACGCAGGGGGCAACCGGCACGATCAACGGGAGCTTGAGCAACGCAACGGGCGTCCTCACGACCGTAAACGGGCTGACCGGTGCGGCGTCGTCGGGCATCAGCCAGACAGTCTCCAACGCCGGGAAACTGGTTACGACACTGACCGGGGGGTCGTAGCCCGGGGCCGGCCGCTTGCCGCTTAGCTACAACTACAGATTGTGGAGCTTTTTCGCCGCCGCTGAAAAGCCGGAAAAAACTCCACAATTCCGCGCTTTTAGTTTTAGGGTTTAGGTGGCTACCACCCCAGCGACCGCACCCAGGTTCTCCGGGGGCGCCCACACTGCCACCGAGCACCCCGGCGCCAGGATCACGCCCCGGCCGCCGGTGCCCGCCAGCGCTGAGCGGCCTTCGGCGAGCACGTCCTCGGGAGTCCCGGCCGCCAGCGTGGTCTTCTGGCCCAGCCCGCCCATGGCGGCCAGGCCGGAGGCGTCGCGGCCCTCGGCCAGGCTGGGGTTCCCGTCCTCGTGGACCGACCAGCTGACAACCGGCAGACCGAAGGCCGGTGCCAGGTCGAAGTTCAGCCGCGGACCGCACAGGTGCAGGATGTTGAGCCAGGCCGCACCGGAGGCAAACCCGGCGACCACGGCCTTGTCCGACGGCAGCACCAGGCGCTGGTAGTCCTCCCGGGACAGCAGGTCGCGGGAGGCGTAGCCGGAGACGGCGAAGAAGATGCCCGCCCCACCGGCCTCGACCGAGGCCACCGAAAAGCTGATCAGCGCCCGGGCGATCTTGTCCAGCGCCGGCCCGACGATGTCGGGGTGGTCGAGCAACTGGCGGACGATGCCCTCGGCGTCGCTGCCGATCAGGTGCCCAGCCACGGTCAGCGGGGAGAACACCGTCTGCACCACCGGCACACCGGGGCCGAGGGCGCCAGCGACCAGGCCGATCGCCTCGACCTGGTCGGAGAAGTCGGCGTGGCTGGCATCGACCTCGGCCAGCTTCGCCCAGTCGTCGAGGCTCTGGACCCCCGCCTTGACCAGCACGGGCGCCTGCTTGTGGTTCCCGGAGGGCCGGTACTCGGACCCGAACGCCTCAGCGAAGACCGACGCCCGCGGCTGCAGCTTGACGAAGTCCCAGCCGTAGCGCTGCGCCCGGCTGATGGTCACTTTGGCCAGTGTCTCGGGCTCCCACTCCTCCAGGTAGGTGTGTCCCCACCAGGTGAACGGGGGCCGGTCGGGCTTCTCAAGCCGCATGGCGGTCTTGATTCGAGTGATTGCGTCCATGTTTGGAGTCTATCGAGGATGGGCTCGATCCGAGCCCGAAGGTGTGCCGGATTTGCACTGTTGTGTGGTCAACCGCGTTGGAACGCGGCCATTCACACACAAGGCCGGCTCGTTCGTCTCGAATCGGGCAGCAATCAGATGCCGACGGTTCCCCAGCGGCCACCGGGTAGATTGGAGGGCATGGGCGACCTGCTGCCGGACTCGGCTGGGCTGCGTAGAGTCATTCATACCGTTCGAGACGTTCGTCTGGGTGCTGAGACCACCTTCGCCGGCGGGGTGCTGACCGTCTCGGCCTCCGAGATGGCCGGCCTGCTCGCCGCGCCGGCCCTCGCCACCGCCGGGGTATCACTCGCCGCGCCGGGGTCCTCCACCCGCATCGTCAAGGTGCTCGACTGCGTCGAGCCGCGATGCAAGGGCGGCGGCCCCGGGATCTTCCCCGGGCTGCTCGGGCCGGCCAAGGTCCAGGGCCGGGGCGAGACCCACGTCCTCAGCGGCGCCGCGGTGGTCGCCGCCGGCTACCTGCCCCGGGCGCAGGAGGCGCTGATCGACATGTCCGGACCGGCGGCTGGGCTGTCGCCGCTCGGTACCACCCACAATGTCGTCGTGACCTTCACCCCGGCCGAGGGAGCCGCCTGGGAGGAAGTGGACCTGGCGGTGCGACGGGGAACGCTCCGGGTGGCCGCCCGGCTGGCCGAGGCGGCCCGGGCTGCGGAGCCCGATGCGGTCGAGGAAGTGGGCGCCGCCCCCAGCAGCAGCGGCGCCGGCGGGCTCCCCGACATCGGTGCCATCACCAACCTCCAGACCCAGGGATCGTTCAAGGACGTCTTCTTCTACGGGCGCAGCCTCGGCGGGAGCCCGCCGGTGCTGATCGACGCCCGGGAGATCGAGGACGGCGCCGTGGTCAGCGGCCAGTACGGCCACCCGGCCCTGCGCAACCCGACCTTCATCCACCAGAACAACCCGATCGTCGCCGCTCTCCGGGCCGCCGACGGCGATCGCTGCCGCTTCGCCGGGCTGATCCTGTGCCCGGAGCCGGTCGAGCAGGGGGCCAAGGAACTCGCCGCCGCCCACACCGCTCGGTTGTGCGCCGCCCTTGGCTGGCAGGCGGCGATCATCTCCAAGGAGGGCGGGGGCAACGCCGACTCCGACATCTCCTTGAAGATGGACGCCCTGGAGGCGGCCGGTGTCGTGGCGATCGGGCTGTTCGCAGAGATGTCCGGCGCCGACGGCACCGGGGCGCCCGTCGTGTCGCCCCCGGTGACTGCCACCGGCATGATCTCGACGGGGAACTACGACCAGCGGCTGGCGCTGCCCGCCGTCGAGGAGGCGATCGGGGCGGAGCGGTTCGACCTGCTGGGCGTCGACGCCACCGCGGCGATGGAGGTGCCGACCGCGGTGGTCATCGCCGCGCTGAGCCCGATGGGGTGGGGAAAGCTGACCGCGGCCGGAGCCGGGGCGATCGCATGACCACAAAGGTCGTCCACTACATCAACCAGTTCTTCGCCGGCGTCGGCGGGGAGGACCAAGCGCGCGTCGGCCCGGAGACACGGCCGGGCGCGGTCGGACCTGGCCGCAGGCTGGCCGCCGCGCTGAGCGGGCTCGGCGACTACGAGCTGGTGGCCACCGTGTTCTGCGGCGACGACTACGCGGCCTCCGAGCCCCAGGCCGCCGAGGAGATCCTCACACTGATCGCCGGCGCCGGGGCCGAGGTCGTGATCGCCGGGCCGGCATTCGGCAGCGGGCGGTACGGGATCGCCTGCGCCAGGGTTGCGTCGGCTGCCAACGCAGCGGGGCTGCCCGCGGTCGCCGGCATGGACCCGGCGAACCCGGGCCTGCCCGAAGTCGGCCAGGCCGTGGCAATCGACTCCGGCGACGCCGCCCGCCAGATGGGCACCGCCCTGGACAAGATGGCCGCCGCCGCCGTGATGCTGGCGACCGGCGGCACCCCAGGCCCGGAGCAGGGGGTCATCGGTGGGGCCGGAGCCGGTGCGAGGACCAACGCTGTCGTCGAGGCCCGGGCCGCCGAGCGGGCGGTCAGCCTCGCCCTCGCCCGGCTGGCCGGAAGCACCGCCACCGAGATCTCGCCGCCGGATTTCGGCCACGTCCCGCCGGCGAGCCCGATCGCCGATCCCGCCCAGGCCCTGGTGGCAATCCTCACCGAGGGGGCACTGGTGCCGTTCGGCAACCCGGACCGGCTGGAGTCGGCCCGGGCCAAGCACTGGTACCGCTACCCGCTCGACGGCAGAGACTCGCTGCCGACCGGGGAGTGGCAGTCGGTGCACGGAGGGTTCTCGACGGTGGTCGCCAACGCCGACCCGCACCGGCTGCTGCCCCTCGACGTGGCCCGGGAGCTGGAAAAGGCAGGGGCCATCCGCAAGCTGCACACCGAGTACCTGACGACCGCCGGCAACGGGACCGCGGTGGCCGACGCCACCCACTTCGGGGTCGAATGGGCCGCTGAGCTGCGCCGGGCCGGCGTGCAGGCAGCGATCCTGACATCGACCTGAGGGACCGGCACGCGTTGCGGGGCAACGCTCGCGAAGGAATTGGAACGGGCCGGGATCCCGACCGCCCTGCTGTGCAACCTCGTCCCGATCGCCACCCGGGTCGGGGCGCCGCGCATCGTCCCCACCCGCGGGATCCCCTACCCCACCGGTGACCCGGCCCTCGATCCGGAGGGCGAGCGGGCGTGGCGCCGGCGCCTGCTGGAAACCGCCCTGAGGGCGGTATCGACCGAGGTGCACGAGCCGACCGTGTTCGAGGCCGGGTAACGGCGGGCCGTCCGCACGTCGCCCAGCCCCACCGACGACCAGCCCCACC
>DAIQBQ010000235.1:0-5318 GCA_036781065.1 Actinomycetota bacterium | reverse complement strand
CGCCGCCCCGCGGGTCCTGCCCGCCGCCCCGCGGGTCCTGGGCGCGGCTTGGCGAGACCGGGGTCAGCTCCCCGGACTCGGTGGGGTCGAACGCCGGTTCCGCCCCGGACTCCAGGCGGCCTCTGAGCGATTCCCGGCCCCGGGCAACGGCGTTCAGCGTCTTCTGCAGCACGATCTCGAAGTTCGCCAACTTCGCGTCGACGTACTCCTCCGCCTCCATCCGGATCTGCCGGGCACGGACTTTGGCGTCCTCGATGATGCGTTCTGCCTCCCGGCCGGCGGCGATGACGATCTCGGTGCGGGCGACCAGGGCGTCCCGCTCGGCACGGGCCTGCTGCAGGATCCGCTCCGCCGCCTCCCGGGTCTGGGCGAGGGCGTCGTTCCGGTCGGCGACGACCCCCTGGGCTTGGCGGATCTCGCGGGGCAGGTTTTCCCGGATGTCGATGAGGCGATCGACGAGCCCCTTGCGGTTCACCATCGCCGAGGTCGAGAAGGGCACCGGCTTGGCGTTCTCGATCTCGTCGATCAACGCCGCCAGCTCGCGGGCCATGTCCATCAACCGAACCTTACCTCTCCCTACTCAGAGTCCGCCGCGAAGCGGCGGGCCAGCGCCTCGGCCACGGGAGCGGGCACGAAGCGGCCGACGTCGCCACCGTAGCGAGCAACCTCCTTGACCATGCTGGACGAAACGAAGCTCCACTCGGGGCTCGACACGATGAACAGCGTGTCGGTTGTCGGCAGCAGCGAGGCGTTGATCGTGGCCATCTGCAACTCGAAGGCGGTGTCGGAGGTCGACCGCAGCCCCTTGACGATCACCCCAGCCCCACGGCGGGCGGCCAGGTCGACGAGCAGGCCCTCGTAGCTCTCCACTTCCACGTGGGGGACGTGGGCGAGCGCCGCCTTCAGCAGGCTGACCCGCTCCTCCGGGTCGAGCAGGGCGGTCTTCGCCGGGTTACGGAGCACGGCGACGATCACCCGGTCGAAGTGCCGGCTGGCCCGCTCCACAACATCGACATGGCCGTTGGTCGGCGGATCGAACGACCCAGGGCAGAGGGCAATGGTCATACCCGCTCCGGCGAACTGGTGAGGAAGAGGAGTGAGGTGTCACCGTAGCGGCGGAGCAGCAGCGGCGCCAGCCCGGCGACCGGGGGCGCTTCGCCGAGCGCGGCGGACTCGACGATCAGCTCGGCGTTGTGGCTCAGCATGCCGCTTGTGGCGAGCGCGCCCAGGAGTTCGGTCGGGAACCCGGCGCCGTACGGCGGATCGAGGAACACCAGGTCGAAGGGTCCCCCGGCCGGGCCCGCGCCGCCGGAGACGAACCGCTGGGCGGTCATACAGTGGATCGTCGCGCGGCTGGCCAGGCCAGTCATGTCGAGGTTGTGCCGGATCGCTGTGATCGCCTCGGGGTCGGCGTCGACGAACACGGCCGATGCAGCCCCCCGGGACAGCGCCTCGATGCCGACCGCCCCGGAGCCGGCGAACAGGTCGAGCACCTGGGCACCGGGCACCGCCGGGCCGAGGGCCGAGAACAGCGCCTCCCGTACCCGGTCCGTCGTCGGGCGCAGGTCGCCCCGACGGAGGCCGGCCAGCCGCCGGCCCTTCGCCTCCCCCGCAATAACCCGCACAGCGGCTAAGTGTACGGGTCAGGACTGGAAGAGCCACTCGAGCCGGTCGGCAAACCGGCCCTCCATCTCCATGCGGATCATCGGGTGGCCGTTCAGTTCGGGGTCGGCCTCGATCAGGGCAAAGGCCTCGGTCCGGGCCTCGGCCAGGATGGCCTGGTCGTTGAGCAGGTTGGTGAGGCGGAGGTCGGAGAAGCCGGCCTGGCGCTCGTCCATGATCGTGCCCGAACCCCGGATCTCCAGGTCCTTCTCGGCCAGCTTGAAGCCGTCACTGGTGGCGGCGACCGCCTCCAGCCGGGCACGGGCCTTGACCCGGTCCTCCTCGCCGAGGGCGGGGCGGGGACCGCCGTCCCCGGACACAACCCCGGTCAGCAGCAGGCAGATCCCCGGGTGGGCGCCGCGGCCGATCCGGCCCCGGAGCTGGTGGAGCTGGGAGAGGCCGAAGCGGTCGGCATCCTCGATCAGCATCACAGTAGCGTTGGGGACGTCAACCCCCACCTCGACGACGGTCGTCGAGATCAGCACATCGATCTCCCCGGCCCGGAACCGCTGCATCACCGCCTCCTTGGCGGCAGGGCGCATCCGGCCGTGGAGCAGGTCGACCCGGAGGTCGGGGAAGATCTCGGTGCGCAACCGCTCGGCCTCGGCCTCGGCCGACTTGACTTCCAGCTTGTCCGACTCGGAGACCAGTGGCGTGATCACGTAGGCCTGGCGGCCGCCGGCGACCTGGGCGCGGACCAGGTCGTAGGCCTCCTTGCGGCCGTCCTCGCCGACCACCTTGGTGGTCACCGCACGCCGGCCCTTGGGCAGCTCGTCGAGCTCGCTCACGTCGAGGTCGCCGTAGAGGGTCAACGCCAGGGTCCGCGGGATGGGGGTGGCGGTCATGATCAGCAGGTCCGGGGTGATCCCGGCGCCCCGCTTGTCCCTGAGGACCATGCGCTGGTGGACGCCGAAGCGGTGCTGCTCATCGATGACCGCCAGGCCCAGGTTGGCGAAGCTCACCCCCTCCTCCAGCAGGGCGTGCGTGCCGATGACGATGCCGGCCGCCCCGCTGGCGATGCGGGCCAGGGCGTCCCGGCGCCGGGACGCCGGCAGGCTTCCGGTGAGCAGGACGACCCCGGGGCCGGCACTCTCGCCGAAGAGGTCGAGCTGGCCGTCGCTGCCCCGCCCGTCTTCGCCGGGCTCCCCCGGCCCCCCGCTCAAGGGGCGGATAAGCGACGAGACCGTGAGGAAGTGCTGCCCGGCCAGTACCTCGGTCGGGGCCATGATCGCCGCCTGGTGGCCGCCCTGGACCGCCAGCAGGGCGGCGTAGAGAGCGACGACGGTTTTGCCCGAACCGACCTCGCCCTGCAGGAGGCGGTGCATCGGCGAGGGTGAGCTCAGGTCCTCGCTGATCTCGTGGATCGCCCGGCGCTGGGCGCTGGTGAGCGGGAACGGCAGGGCGGCGACGAACCGCTCGGCCAGGGCGCCCTCCCGGCGGTGGGCGATGCCCGCCTCCTGGCTCTTGACCCGGGCCTTGTGGTAGGCGAGGCCGGTCTGCAGGGTGAACAGCTCGTCGAAGACCAGCCGGCGGCGGGCCTTGTCCTTGTCCGCCAGCTGGGCCGGGAAGTGGTAGGTCGTGAGCGCCTGGGTCCGGTCCATCAGTCCCCGCTTGCGTCGGAGCCACTCGGGCAGCGGGTCGGACAGCGGCGAGTAGTGCTCGAGGGCGTTGCGGACGATGCGGCGGAGCCACACCGTGGTGATGTCGGCGGTCGCCGGGTACAGGGGAACGATGCGGACGACCTCGTTGGCCTCGCTGATCACATCGACCATGGGAGCGTTCATCTGGCGGACGCCCCGGAAGCTGGTGACCTTGCCCTTGGCGGCGATCCGGGTGCCGGGCGGCAGCTGGCGGGCTCGCCACGGCTGGTTGAAGAACACGAGCGAGATGCTGGAGGTGCCGTCGCTCAGCACCACCTTGAGCGGGATCTTCCGCTTGGATGGCGGCGGGGCCTGGACCCGCCGGACGGTGCCGATGATCGTGACCTCGTCGCCCACCCCGGTCTCCCGGATCGGCTTGGTCTCCGAGAAGTCGAGGTGGCGGCGGGGGTAGTGCTGGATCAGGTCCTGGACCGAGCGGATACCGAAGCGGGAGTCGGCCAGCATTTTGGCTTTCTCCTCGCCGACGCCCTTGACGAAGCGGACGGGGGTCTGCTTCGAGGGAGGGGCGTAGAGGAGGAGGGGCTCGTCGGCAGCCATCGGCCTATTCTGACCGTGGTTCCTGGTACGCTTGCGGAACTATGCCTTCCACCTGTGACATCTGCGGCAAGTCGCCGCACTTCTCCAAGCAACTGAGCCACTCGCACCGCCGGACGAACCGGCGCTGGGACCCGAACATCCAGACGGTCCACGCCGTCGTCAGCGGGAACCGCCGCCGGATGCACGTCTGCACCTCCTGCCTGAAGGCCGGGAAGGTTCCTGCGCCTCGCTGATGTGCTTGGCGCCGGCCGCTCAGGACTCCCGGGTGGCCAGCCAGCGGCGGAACTTCGAGGTGAGATCGGCGGCTTCGCCGCGGGGCGGGTCCTTCTTGTCCAGCCACGATGCCCGCTTCTTGGGCTCGTCGAGGACGACCCACTCGTAGCCGTAGGTGCGCGGCCCGCCCCAGTAGGGCGGGGTCAGCCACACCTCGTCGGTGAGGGCGGCAACCGCGGCGAAGCCGTAGCGGGGCCGGCCCTTCCAGAATTCGGGGATGGCGTGGATCGCCGAGCCCCGGGTGCGCCGGCGCACCTCCTCGACGTTGGAGTACTCCTGGACGTAGCCGATCTGCACCCTCGCCTTGGCCACCAGGAGGCCCCCGTGCAGCTGGACCCAGACGACGTCGCCCTCGAAGGCACCCTCTTTGTAGGCAGGGCCGGGTCGGTCCCGGGTCTCGACGGCAAACCCGATGCCGGGGGCTTTCGCCGAGCCGGTCAGATGCTCCAGCCTGCGGATGATGACGTGGTCCACGGCCACGCAGAGTAGCAAGAGATCCCCGGCGTAGCTCCCCGGCCGGTGGCGCCAGTAGGGTTCTCACGATGAGGCTGCGTCCTGTTTCCAGTGGGCTGATCCGGGCGGCGTTCTTCGCCGTCTTGGCGGTGGTTGTGTTCGTCGTCTTCCGGCGGGTGATGGCGAGGAGCTCCTACGCAGCCAAGACCTTCGCCCTGACCGCCCTGGTGCTCGCCGCTCTGCCGATGTTCGACGAGTACCGCCGGCGCACGCGGCGCTCGGAGCAGGCGCCGCTGATCTGGGAACCGATGCCCGTCGACGTGACGTTCGAGCGGCTGGGCTCACCGCGGTGCCTGGCCTGGCCGGCCGCGCTGCTGCTGTGGGTGATCGTCCCGGTGACCGTCCTGGCCGCCGGGGTCAACTACTCCATCGGCGAGCTGATTCACGACGTCCCGGGGGCGCTCGGTGGTGTCGCCGCAGTGGGCGCTGGGGCGCTGCTCGGCCTGGCCGCCTGGATGGCGCTCAGGACGGTCATCGTATGGCGCGCCGGGGTGAGCCTGGGCCGGTGGCCGGCCTGGACCGACGCTCCACCGGCGACACTGCGGCTCCGGCCGTTCCTGCTGGAGTGGCGGCGGGAGCCGGTGTACTACTTCCGGCGCATCCGGCCGCCGGACATGTTGCCTTAGCGCCGCTGGGCCAGCTTCTTTGTAACGTGAAGGGTCAAATAGAGCC
>DAIQBQ010000234.1:0-5330 GCA_036781065.1 Actinomycetota bacterium | reverse complement strand
CAGGCCGGGGCGGCCGCGGGTGCGCGGGACCTTCGCCGGGGAATGCACCCAGCAGGTGCCGGCCTTGTTGTAGATCGAAAGGACGGTCTGGCAGTCCGGGTGCGAGCAGGTCCGACCCTGCCGGTAGCGTCGCGAGCGGGCAGGAAGACCAGTGATCCGGGCGGCTCCAACGCTCATGGTCTGCACGGGTGCCCTCCTCGGTGGTATTTCTATCGCAAGCATATACCACTTTTAGAATGGCTGGCTACCCGTGCACAGCGACTGCCCAGGGGGGTATGCTCTGAACCACAACCGTGTAAGTACAGGGAGGTGAGCATGGCGAGTCAGCCGCTCCGGGGGACCACCGGACGCCCGCCGGCGAGGGCGGGGGAGGAGCGCATTGCCATCGGCTTCCGGGAAGCGGGGGACCGCCTCGGCTCGACGGCCATCCCGAACGCGGTGCTGGAGGATGCCCGGATCGACCCCGCCGCCCGCCTTACCTATGCGCTGGTCGTGCGGCTGGCCGCCGTGCCGGGCGGCGACCTCACCCTGGCGTCGCTGGCGGCGTCGCTCGGCCAGCCGCCGGCGCAGGCGCTCGACTGCCTGCAGGCGCTGCTGGAGGCCGGGTTGCTCAGCGTTTCAGCCCGGCGCCCCGACGGGCAGCCCTCGGCGCTGTGCCTGGAGCCACTCGCCCGCCGTTACGGACGGGACCCGGTCGTATCAGCGCCTGCCCCTGCAGGGCCCCGGCTGCGGGAGCTGCCGGCGGACCGGTTCGCGGTCGCCGAGCCGAGGGGCGCGGTGATCCCGTTGATGACCGAGCAGCGGCGGGCCTTTGAGGCCCGCCTCGCGGCCCGGATCCCCTTGCGCCCCGCCGACCGGAAGATCGACCCGGGGTTGCGGGCGCTGGGTCTCACCGAGGCCCGCCGGCTGCGGGCGCAACTGCGGCCCGACCCGTAACGACCGGGCCAACGACAGTTCTGTGCGGGCCCAGGGACAAATAGTGTCCCCAAACCCGCACAGAACTGGTTTGGCGCTGCTACCCGGCCGTTGAGTAGGGGTCGGGCGGGATCGTCGCCGAGCCGGTCGCCGGCTGGTAGACCGCCGTCAGGGTGTGGTGGTTCACCGTCCAGACCTGGGCCAGCACGGCACCGGTGGAAGGGTCCTCGTAGGTGACCTCGGTCGCGCTGGACGACGTGGAGGGGTTCTGCACCACCGACCCGTCCTGCGTCCCCGCGCTGGCGTCGGTGCGGGTCATGGCGATCGCCGGGCGACCGGACGGGTCGGTGGCGTTCGCGTTGACGATGACTCCGGGCGTCTCGGCAAGCACCTGGTACAGCGCCGAGCGCAGGGTGGGGGGCACCAGCGGGCTCCAGAGCAGGCTGTTGGCCTCGGCGTAGACGTAGTCGTCATCGCTCACCGCCGGTGCCGTCGGCTCCGCTTTGCCAACGGCGGTGCCCGCGGCGACCGCGGCAGCCTGCTGCTTGGCGATCGACAGGAGCTCGGCACGCAGCGCGGCCGGGTCGGTCGGGAGAGCGGCGAACCAGGCTTCGGTCGAGGTCGGGTCCGGGCCCTGGGTCACCACCGGGGGTTGGCTGGTGCAGCAGGTGTGCACGGTCCCGGCGCCCTGACCGGCCGGGTGTGGCTGCATGTAGCTGGTCGAGGCGCCGGTCTGGGTGTCGATGACCGTCGTGCGCATGGCTACACCGGGGATCCGGGAGTCGGTGTCCGCCTCGGAGAACACGACGTAGCGCCCCTGCAGCGCCGGGACGCTAGCCGAGGCCGACGCCAGCTGGTACAGCACGGACGACCCGGCGGCGGAGGTCGCCGGCGTCCGGTTGACCGTCGTCGGGGCACCACCGGGGGCGAAGACCGCCACCGCGACAACGGCAGCGGCGACGCCGGCGCCCGTTACCGCCCGCAGGGCGTTCGCCCGGAGGCGGAAATGGCGGCCCCGGCGCTCGATGGCGTCGAGGTCGGGGGTGAAGGGCATAAAGGGCTGGCCAGCGACCAGCGCCTCGAGCGATTCGGACAGCAAGGTCTCGGTTTCGGTGCTCATCGGATGGCTTCCTCTCTCGCGAGGTAGGTCTTCAGGGTGGCGAGGGCGCGGGAGGTCTGGCTCTTGACGGTGCCCTCACTGCAGTTGAGGACCGCCGCCGTCTCCCGTTCGGTCAGGCCGTCGAGGTAGCGCAGGACCACCGTCGCCCGCTGGCGTGCGGGCAGCGCCAGCAGGGCCTGGAAGATGCCCGCCCGGACGACGACGTCGTCGCTGGCGTCCGGCGCTACGCCGTCGGGGACCGGTCGGTCGTGCCGGATATCGACAACGCCCGCCCGGTGGCGGTGCCGGCGCCAGTGGCGGTTGGCCTCGTTGACGACGATGCGGCGGACGTAGGCCTCCGGGCTGTCCGCCCGGGCGACCCGCCCCCAGTGGCTATAGGCCTTGGCCAGCGCCTCCTGGACCAGGTCCTGGGCCAGGTACCAGTCGCCGCACAGCAGGTAGGCGCTGCGGTGGAGGGCGGCGGCCCGGACCGCTACGAAGCTCCGGAACTCCTCGTCGGGACGGCTCATGATGCTGCGCTCGTTGCTCGCATGTACCAATAGACACCCGCCCGAGGCGGAATGGTTGTCGTCCGGCTTCGAATTGCTCGGTGTACGCTCAGCCGGTCCGCCCCCGAACGCCGGTCGAGGGATCCCGTGAGTCGCCATCCGTTCCGTGGCACCGCCTTGTTGACGAACATCACCGCCCTCCGGGTGGTGCTCGTGCCCATCATCATGGCGCTGATCGTCGCCGGGCCGGACCATCGCTACGCCTATGTCATCGCCGCCGCGCTGTTCGTGTTCGCCGCCTTCACGGACTTCGTCGACGGCTACCTGGCCCGCCGCTGGGCGTTGACCACGACGCTGGGGGCCTTCCTCGACACCACCGCCGACAAGCTGCTGGTCTCGGGGGTACTGCTCAGCCTGGTGTCGGTCGGGCGGATGTCGGTCTGGATCGCGGTGATCATCATCGGCCGGGAGCTGCTGATCCTCGGGCTCCGGGGTGTCGTCGCCGCCGCCGGGACACCGTTCCCGCCCTCGATCTGGGGCAAGTTGAAGGCCAACGCCCAGTTCGTCGGCATCACGCTGGCGATCATCCGCTACTCCCACCACGCCGGGACGCTGTACCCGGACCAATGGGTGATGCTGGTTGTCGCGGCCATCACGGTGGCATCGGCGGCCGAGTACGTCGTCCGCTTTGCCCCGCAGCTCAACGGCCGGTCCAGCGGGTGACCCGGGCGGAGGGGGCACCGGCGGCGAAGGTGTTCATCACCGGGGCGACCGGCTTCGTCGGCCGCGGCGTCCTCGACCAGTTGATTGCCGGGAACCGGGAGGTGGTGGCGCTGGCCCGCACCGCTGAGGCCGCCGGGCGGCTTGAGGCGGCGGGGGCCAGGCCGGTCACCGGCGACGTCCTCGACGAGGAGCGACTGGTCGCCGCGATGGCCGGCTGCGAGGTCGTCTACCACGTCGCCGGACTGAACGCTTTCTGCCTGCGGAACCCCGCCCCGCTGTACAAGGTCAATGTCGAGGGTTCGCTGTCGGTCATCCGGGCAGCCGCCCGGGCCGGGGCGCGGCGGGTCGTCTACACCTCGTCGGCCTCGACGATCGGTGAGGCGCCGGGCACGGTCGGCCGGGAGGACTCGCCGCACCGCGGGGACTTCACCTCGGACTACGAGCGGTCGAAAGCGGCTGCCGAGCGGGCGGCGTTCGCCACCGGCCAGAAACAGGGGATTGAGGTGGTGTCGGTGAACCCGTCCTCGGTCCAGGGGCCGGGCCGGACCAGTGGCACCGGCCGGCTGCTGATCGATTACCTGAACGGTCGGCTCAAGTTCTTCGTCGACACCCGGCTCAGCCTGGTCGACATCGCCGACGCCGCCCGTGGCCATGTCCTGGCCGAAACGATGGGGCAGCCGGGCGAGCGCTACATCTTGAACGGGGCGTGCCTCAGCTCGCAGCAGGCGCTGGACCTGCTCTCCCGGGTGGGCGGCGTCAACCACCCGGTGCGGACCCTGCCCCCAGCCGTGGCGAAGGCTGGTGCGGCGGCGATCGAGGCCGGCTGCTGGTTGCTCCACCGCACCCCGCCGGTGTGCCGCGAGCAGGCCCGGGCAGTGGCCCACGGCCATCGCTACGACGGGAGCCGGGCGACCCGGGAGCTGGGGTTGACCTACACCCCGGTCGAGGAGACCTTCCGCCGCACCGTCGCCTGGTACCGGGAGCACGGGTACGTCGGCGCCCCGAGCTCCCCGGCTACGGCTTGACCGCCCGCACCAGCCCGATCAGCCAGTAGTGGCGGAGATTGGTCTCCCACTGCAGGCGGGCGCTGCGCAGGTTCGCCTGCTCGATGTCGCTCCGGAGGTGCAACCCGTGCAGCAGGGCGGCGCCGGGCGTCGACCATACCGCCAGCCGGCGCAGCCGGCGGATGGACCGGTAGGCGAACGGGGTGACGTCCTTCAGGTCGACCTCGGCGAAGCCCGCCTCGAGCGACCAGGCCGTGATCTCGTCCCGGGTGGCCAGGTCCTCGATCGCCCAGCCGGCCAGCCACTCGTGCATCAGCTCCTCGCCGTCGCCCGGATAGGGCCGGCTGACCCGGAACCAGTCCTCCATCAGCATCGTGCCGCCCGGCCTCAGCACCCGGCTCGCCTCGCTCAGGAACGCCTGCTTCCCGCGGGCCGGCACGTGGCACACACTCTCCTGCGCCCAGACGATGTCGAAGCTGGCGTCGTCGTAGGGAAGCTTGGTGAAGTCGGCGATCTCGAAGCGCACCAGGTGCTCCAGGCCCCGCTTTGCAGCATACTTCCTCGCCCGGCCGAGCTGGACCTCCGACAGGGTGACGCCCACGACGTTCACCCCGTAGCTGGCAGCCAGCCACAGCGCCGGGCCCCCGACGCCGCAGCCAGCGTCGAGCACCCGCATCCCGGGCTTGATCTCGGTCCGCTCGGCCAGCGCCCGGCTCATGTTGGTCAGCGATTCGGCGTGGGTCCTGGTGGTGTCGTCCCAGTAGCCCCAGTGCATGCCGAGGTTTCGCATCCACACCACCCGGTAGTCGAACCAGGTCCCGTCGTAGTACTTGACGATGGGGTCGACGTAGGCCGGCTTTCCGTTGGCCGCCGTGCGTGCGGCATCGACGGTGGGAGCCGGTGGCTCGGTAGCGGGCTCAGGCATGGGGGCCCGATGCTACCGTAGGGCCCCGAAAAGGGGCACGGCACAGTGGGGACAGCGCAGGACATCCGGAATCTGTTGGCGGCGGGCACCACGATCAACATGCCCGGGGTCTACGACGCGCTGTCGGCGACGCTCGCCACCCAGGCCGGGTTCGA
>DAIQBQ010000233.1:0-5368 GCA_036781065.1 Actinomycetota bacterium | reverse complement strand
CCGGATGGGGTTCTTCACCGACACCAGCGTGTGCATCGGCTGCAAGGCGTGCGAGGTCGCCTGCAAGGAGTGGAACGGCGTCCCCGAGGACGGGCTCGCCTTCCTTGGCACCTCGTACGACAACACGGGGGGGCTGGGGGCGAGCAGCTGGCGCCATGTGGCGTTCATCGAGCAGCGGAAGGTGGCGGTCCCACCGGCGGACGGTGCCGGTCCGCCGGGTGGCGCGGCCGGGCCGCGGGACGGTGTCCGCTGGTTGATGAGCTCCGACGTCTGCAAACACTGCACCTCGGCCGCCTGCCTGGAGGTCTGCCCGACCGGAGCGCTGATCCGTACCGAGTTCGGCACGGTCGTCGTCCAGGAGGACGTGTGCAACGGCTGCGGCTACTGCGTGCCCGCCTGCCCGTTCGGCGTGATCGACAAGCGGGAGGAGGACGGGAGGGTGTTCAAGTGCACGCTGTGCTACGACCGCCTGAAAGGCGGTCTCGAGCCCGCCTGCGCCAAGGCCTGTCCCACCGAGTCGATCCAGTTCGGCCCGCTGCTGGAGCTGCGCAAGCGTGCAGGCGGTCGGCTGGAGCAGCTGCGGTCGGCCGGAGAGACCAGCGCCCGGCTCTACGGCGCCGACCCCGGCGACGGCGTCGGCGGGGCGGGGGCGTTCTTCCTGCTCCTCGATGAGCCCGAGGTCTACGGGCTGCCCCCGGACCCGGTAAGCACCACCCGGGACCTGCCCGGAGCATGGAAGGCGGCGGCGGCGGCAGCCGGTTCGCTCCTCGCCGGGGTGGCGGCGGCGTTCCTCGCCGGGAGGCGATCGTGAGCGTGCGCCGGGGCTCGCGGGGGGCGGGGAGGGAGGCGGCGATGGTCCCCGCCGCCGAGATCCGCACCTACTACGACCGGCCGGTGCTCAAGCAACCGGTGTGGAGGTGGTACGTCCCGGCATATCTGTTCACCGGCGGCGTGGCGGGAGGATCTTCATTGCTGGCGGCCGGTGCCCGGCTGACCGGGAACCGGCGGCTGGCCCGGCAGAGCCGGCTGGTGTCGCTCGGGGCGCTGGGGGCCTCGACCGCGTTGCTGATCGCCGATCTCGGCCGGCCCGGACGCTTCTACAACATGCTCCGGGTGCTCAAGCCAACCTCCCCGATGAACATCGGGTCGTGGTTGCTGTCGGCCTTCGGCGGGGCGGTCGGGGCCGGGGTGGCCTGCGATGCGATGGGCATTCTTCCCGGTGCCGGGGAGGCGGCCGACCTCGGGGCGGCGTTGCTCGGCACGGGGGTCGCCACCTACACCGCCGTGCTGGTGGCCGACACTGCCATCCCGGCCTGGCACGAGGCGCGCTACGAGCTCCCGTTCGTCTTCGCCGCAGGGGCGGCTGCCGGGGCGGCGGGGATAGCCATAGCCCTGGCCCCTCCGGAGGACGCCGGCCCGGCCCGCGCGCTGCTGCTGGGCGGTGCGGCGGCCGAGCTGGCCAGCACGGAGCTGCTTCGCCGCCGCCTCGACCGAGACCTTGCCAAGACCTACTCCGGCGCCACCGCGGGCCGGCTGTCGCGCCTTGCCCGCGGGCTCATCGCCGCCGGGGCGCTGGCCGTGGCGGTGGGCGGCCGGCGACGCCCCGTCGCCATCGCTGGCGGGGTGGCGGCTGCCGCCGGGGCGGCCCTGGAGCGGTTCGCCGTCGTCGAGGCGGGCAAGGCCTCCGCGCGCGATCCTCGGTTGACCGTCGGCCCGCAGCGCCGTCGACTGCAGGCCGACGAGGGCCGCGGCGCCGCCGCGGCCGACGAGGCCGCGACGGCGGCCGGGAGCGGCCACTGACGTGAACGCCTCCTTGCCGTGCGGAGCCTGGGGGCGCGGGCAAATCCACTGTCCTGATTCCAGGCGGATTCTGTACGGAAAACAGGACAGTGGAATTTGCCCCGCGCGGCGGGCCACAGGCAGCGGGGCTGAGATCCGGCCGAGTGAGCAGAAACGGGCGTGATCACACCCCTGGCTGCTCACTCACCCCGGAAACGCGAACCCGTGGACAGTGTGGCGCGCTCGACTTGCGCTCCAGGGAAGCTTTCACGTCAGTTGCCGCGGCTAGCGGCTACGGCAACGGATCGGCGAACAGGTCGACCTCAATCTCCGCACCGGCCGGTAGGACAACCTCTTCACTCCCCGCCGCGATCCTCGCCCAGGCGTTGGCGGCGGCCAGTGACGAAAGCCCCCCTGCCCCCGGCGCTCCCGCCCGGCGGGCCAGCAGTCGGTTCCCCTCCCGGCGCACCTGAATCGAGACCATGTGGAGCCGACCGGGGGCGAGGCGGAGCGGCTCGGTCAGCATCGCCTGGACCGGCCGCCGGGCCCTGGGGTCGCGGCCGAGCAGTGCCCGCACCGCCGGCCGACCGAATACCTCGAAGGCGGCCAGGGCGGCGTCCGGGTTCCCGGGGAGCCCGATGACCGGCGTCAGGAACATGGTCCCGTAGGCAAACGGTTTGCCCGGCCGCATGGCGACGCGCACGCTCCGCATCACGCCGACCGAGTTCAGGTCCTTGACCAGGTCCCGGGGGCCGACAGACACACCGCCCACGGTGAAGACGAGATCCGCCTGCTCGGCGGCACCCCTGAGGGCGGCCATGATTGCCCGGCGATCGTCCGCGACCGGCGGCTGCGGCCGGGCCAGCGCGCCCAGCTCTTCCAGCAGTGCGACCAACGGGATGGTGACGGCGTCGTGGATCCCCGCTGGGCCGACCGCTTCACCGTGGGCATGCACCTCGGTGCCGGTGGGCAGCACCGCGATGGCCGGCCTGGGGTGCACCTCGACCGTCTCCACGCCGGTGGCAGCGCAGATGGCCAGCTGGCCGGGGCCCAGTGTGTGGCCGGCTGGCACGAGAACGTCGCCGGAGGCTGCAACCTCCCCCTCGGTCCGGACGTTGGCGCCGAGTCGTACCGAGCCCAGGTCGGGTTCGACGGTGTCGCCGTGGACCGCGGCCCACTCTGTGGGAAGCACCGTATCGGCGCCCTCGGGCAGCATTGCCCCGGTAGCGATGGCAACCGCCTCGCCCGGGCCCAGCCGTCCGGGCCACGGTTCGCCGGCGAGCGCTCGCCCGACAATGCGCCGGGGCCCGGCGCCGTCCGCGTGGCGCAGGGCGAAGCCGTCCATGGCGGCGTTGGTGAAACGGGGCAGGGGAAACGGCGCCCGGACGGGTGCGGCTACGACCAGGCCGGCGCAGGTCGCCAGCGGCAGCCGTCGGGGCGGGAGGGGGGCGAGACCGGCGAGCAGGTCGACGAGAACCTCCTCGGGGGCCACAAGATCTCCAGGGCGATCGCCGCCGGGGGCCGCGCCGTGCCGGAGTGGTTTCGAGGCGGCCGGTTCGCTGCGTGCGGGGCTCATCCTTCTTGGAGCCTACCGGTCAGCCAGCAGGTTGAAACTGAGGCCACCGCAGGGGGCGAAGGTCTTCCCATTCGCCGCAGGTACCGTGGATACATGTCTCTTCCCCTGAGCTGGCAGCCCACCCTGCTCGGGTCGGGTCAGGAGCCGTCGATTGACCGGGACTTCGCCGGGCTCACCCGCATCCAGCTGGACAAGCACTCCTGGCTGGACTACGTGCCGGGCTGGGTGCGGGGTCACGATGACCTCTTCGCCCAGCTGGCGGAGAAAGCCGACTGGGCGCAGCGCAGCAGGCACATGTACGACAAGGTGGTGGCCTAGCCCCGGCTGACATCCCATTGGCACGCTGGCAACGGCGGGCCGCTGCTCCCGCCGCTGCTCGAGCAGATGCGCTCCGTCCTGTCGGCCCGCTACGGGGTCGAGTTCGACTCGGCGGGCATGAACCTGTACCGGGACGGCAACGACAGCGTCGCCTGGCACCGCGACCGCATCCCCAAAGAGATCGCCGATCCGCTCGTGGTCCTGGTCTCCCTCGGGGCCCGCCGCAAGTTCTCCGTGCGGCCGCACGGCGGCGGGGCTTCCCGCAATGTGCTCCTCGGCGGCGGCGACCTCCTGGCTACGGGTGGCCGCTTCCAGCGGGACTGGGAGCACAGCGTTCCGAAAGTGGCGCGGGTAACCGGGCCCAGGATCAGCATCGCCTTCCGGCACAGGGCCCGCCTCGGGATCTACCGGGAGCGCTAACCATCTAGCAGCGATCCCCCTCAGGGCAATGCAACTCCCGCGTCAGCGCCCTGCAACGTCTTCTTTGTAACGTGAGGGATCAAATAGAGCCGCCAGGTTCCAAAGAACGATGTTGCCGCACGGGCCACCTGGTTGATGTCGCCGGGGGTCAGCCTCACCCATCGTGCACCTCCCGGTCGGCTTGCCACTCCTCCCACCCGGAGCCCATGAGCGCGGCGATCTCTTCGACCGGGCGGGGATGCCACCAGGCGTCATGGACATCCTTGCGGCTGGTGTTGCCGGTGTGCACCAGCCCAACGTAGAAGGAGCACTCCGGCAAGGTGCCGATCCGCTTGGGCGAACCCTGCCAGAGGTAGCTGGTGTCGATCCCATGGCTGGTATCCGGGAACGGCGCGGTCTCCCAGAACCGGTGCCGGTAGCAGAAGGAGGCGTCGGTGACCCACGGCCGGCGGCCGGCCGGGTACTCATAGCGCCACGCCCGGGCGGTCTTCGGGTCGCAGAAGTACACGGCGCTGAGCCCGGAGACATCGACATCCTGCCGCTGGAACATCTCGACCTGGTAGCGGAGCCGCCAGGGGGCCGACCAATCGTCGTCGTCCCAGTGCACCACCAGCTCACCCCGAGCCTGCTCGCAGCCCAGGTTGCGCTTCGCACCGATGGACCGCCGCGCCGGGAGACGCAGGTAGCGGACCCGGCCGCCGTCGGGGACGAGATCCTCGACGCTATCGGCTCCGTCGTCAACGATCACCAGCTCCCGGTTTGGATAGTCCTGCTCAAGGAAATAGCGGATTGCCCGCCCCACGAACCGCCGCCGGTCACAGGTGGGCATCACGCAGGAGACCAGCGGCTGCTGAGCCCCGCGGGCGGAGGCCTGCCTCCGGCCGCCCGCCAGCGCCGGTCCCACTCCCGCCGGCGCCGGTCCCACTCCCGCCGGCGGCGGTCCCACTCCCACCGGCGGCGGTCCCACGCCCACCGGCGCCGGCCCGGCGGCGACGCCGGCGCGGGACGCCGAGGCCGAAACTCGCAGGACCATGAGGTCCCCCCTCCGGTTCACCTGCTCGAAGCTGCCGCCGGAAAGCAACGACCGCACCAGCGCCAAGCCGGCCGGGGTCTCGTCGGAACAGCCGCGGACCGCCACGAAGCCCCCGGCCGGCACCCGCCCGCCGTGGCTGCGAAGCTGCGCGGCGGCATGTCCGCCCTCCCCTGCGTCCGCTCCCCCGACGACCAGCAGGCAGGCCGGCGGCTGCCCGGCTGCGCTCCCGGGCCCCTCCGGGG
>DAIQBQ010000232.1:0-5378 GCA_036781065.1 Actinomycetota bacterium | reverse complement strand
GTCGGTGAGGGCGTCGGCGGCAGCGCGATCATCGCCCGCCGCGACGACGAGACGGTCGAGGGCTACAACTACGGCGGGCTGACCTTCGGTGGCGGCGTCCAGGCGCTCTGGATCTTCCTGCTGCCGTTCACCGTCCTCAACACCGGGGGCTGGACACATGACCCCCGCCCGGGGCTCGGCAGGATGCAGCGGGTGGTCGTCCACGCCCTGTCGCTGGCGCTCACCGCCTGGTTCGTCTTCACCGCCAGCGTCGTGCTGGTCGACGTCGCCGGCTATCAGTGGACCCGCCGGCTGGCCTGCTCGGCGCCGACCGGAGCCTGCGCCCGGCCGGGCCTGGTGGCCGTCCAGTGGTGGGGCCTGGCGGCCACCCTGGTGGTGCTGGCCGGGTTCGCCGCCGGGCTGGTCGTCGTCGCCGGCAAGAGCCAGAACCGCTTCGAGAAGGTCGCTTCCCCGGCAGCCCGGCGAGCGAGCCCGAACGGCGATGTACCGCGTGGAGCGAGCGAAGACCTGGAGGCGGAGACGTTCTTCTGGCACCCGGCCAGCGCCCGGCACCTGCTCGCCTGGCACGCCGCGGTGCTGGCGGCATCGTGGCTGGCGGTCGCGGGCCTGGTCGCCGTCCGGGTCTTCCACCCGTCGCCGCCGCAGGCGCTCGACCTCTACCCGCTCGTGGTCGCCGCCGGCTTCCCCGCCGCCGTTGGCGTGGGCCTGCTCTGGCTGCCCTGGGTCGGTGCCCTCGTCGCCGCTCCATTCCGCCGTGTGCGCCCGGCGGTGGGACTGGCCGGACCCGCCATCGCCGCCACCCTGGCCTACGCCATGGTGATCGCGTTCGACTCCGGACTCTTCCTGTTCGCCGTCCAGCGTCTGAATGCCTGGCCCAGCCGCCCGGCATCGGTCCCGGCCATCACCGCGGGCAACGCGGTCAGCCTCACCGACGTCTGGGGCGCGGTCCTGATCGGTGCCGCCGTCGCCGCCCTCCTGCTTGCCGGCTGGATCGCCCTGCACCGTCGTACTGCGTCCGAGCTGCCGGCCGGGCAGTCCCCGCCGGGGTGGCCGCTGGACGGCGTCGATCCCGGGATGCGGGGCAGCGTCTCGTTCGCCCGCACGCTCGCCTGGTACGCCCACCGGGCACCCGGTATCGCCCTCTGGCTCGCCTTTGGCCTGTTCCTGACCGACGTCGCTGCCTACACCGCGCGGAGCCACTGGTTCCACCACTTGGAGCTGCCGCCCCCGGCGCACCCCAGCCAGGCCCTGTACACGGTCGGCAGCTACGGGTTGACCCTGCTTCCGGTGGTGGTCGCCGGCCTGGTCCGCTCGGCGGAGTCGAGCCGGACCTTCGTCTACACGATCTGGGACGTCCTGACCGTGCTGCCCCGGCGCTTCTCACCGCTGGCGGTCCGCTGCTACGGCGAGCGGGCGGTGCCCGAGCTGCAGGGGCGTATCGAGTACCACGTCACCGCCGGCCGACCGGTGCTCGTGAGCGCCCACAGCGAGGGCAGCGTCCTGGCAGTCTGTGCGCTGGCGCCGATGGGCCCGGAGGTGACCGCCATGGTCGACCTGGTGACCTACGGTTCCCCACTCGCCGGGCTCTACCGGAGTCTGTTCCCCGCCTACTTCGGGACCGGGCCAGTGGAGTCGCTCCAGGCCCGGCTACGGGCTGCCGCCGGCGGTGACGACGGCTGGCTCAACTTCTACCGCCTCACTGACCCGATCGGGGGACCGGTGCTCGGCGATGCCGCCGACCGGCTCCTGGACGACCCGATGCAGACCCCGTTCGTGCCGACGCCGCCCGACCCCCGGGAAGCTCCGCTGGAACACGACCGGACCCCGTGGACCGAGGTCGCCGGCCACTCCAACTATCTCCGCGAACCGGAGCTCAAGCAGTCGGTCGCCGCCCTCAAGGAGTCGCTGGCCCGGCGGTAGATGCTTGTTTTTGCCCGGTATCCGGGCAAAAATCACACCAACCAGGCTCTTGACCAGCGCTAACGCAGGCGGGTGGCGACGGCCAGGCCGGCTTGCACCCCGGCGGCATCCCGGTTTGCCGCGTAGACGGGGGCGCCGGGCTGCTGGCGCCAGGAGTCGTCCAGGCCCCCGGCGTCGACCGGGTCGAAGCCCAGCTGGTCGACCAGCGCCATCACCGTGGCCTTCGCGGCGGCGTCGTCGCCCGCCACCGGCAGGGCGATGCGCCCCGGGGTGCCGGCCGGCTTGCCGTCGGCCAGCAGCGATCCCGAGGCGATGGTGTTGAACGCCTTGATCACGTCCCGGCCGAGCTGAGTGGCCACCCAACGGCTCTCCGCCATCCCGCCCTCGATCGCCTCGATACGCCCATCCCGGCGGGGGTAGTAGTTGCCGGTGTCCACGACGGGCGTCTCTGCCGGCAGCCCGGTCAGCAGCCCGGCGGGCAGGTCGGGCACCCGGCCCTCCGGGATCGTGATGATCACGAGGTCTGCTCCCCGGGCTGCCTGATCGGCGTAGGCCGCCCTCGCCCCGGTCTCTTCGACCAGCGCGGCCAAGCTCTCCGGGCCGCGGGAGTTGGCGACCGTTACCTGGTGCCCGAGCGCACTCAGCCGCCGGGTCAGCGTTCCGCCGATATGCCCAGCACCAACGATCGCAATGTTCATGGTCACTCCTCCAGGCGGGAACGGGCTAAAGGCGGCAGTATGCCTGATGCGGCCTCGGGCCGTGACCGCCAGGCGAGACCGCGATCTCCCTATACTCCCGGCCAGGACCTCGACCGGGGGTGACGACGTGACCTCAGAAGACGCGGCCGTTCCTCCTGTGCCGCAGCCGGTGTTGACGCCCCTGACCGCCTCGGCGATCTTCCTGGTCATGACCATGCGGCCGGGCGCCGAGGCGGCCGTGCGGGAGGTGCTCGCCGAGGTGCCCGCGCTCCAGCGCACCGTCGGCTTCCGGGTGCCCGAGGGCCGGCTAGCCGTCGTCGCCAGCGTCGGGAGCGACGCCTTCGACCGGCTCTACGCCGGGCCCCGCCCGGCCGGGCTGCACCCGTTCCGGCCAGTCGCCGGCGACAAGCACCACGCCGTCGCCACCCCGGGCGACCTGCTCTTCCACATCCGCGCCCGGCACATGGACCAGTGCTTCGAGGTGACCACGCTGCTGATGGACCGCCTCCGCCCCTTCGTCGACGTCGTCGACGAAGTCCACGGATTCAAGTTCTTCGAGGTCCGCGACCTGCTGGGCTTCGTCGACGGCACCGAGAACCCCACCGGCCCGGCCGCCGAGGCAGCGGTGACGGTGGGGTCCGAGGATCCGGCATTCGCCGGCGCCAGCTACGTCATCGTCCAGAAGTACATCCACGACCTCGGCGCCTGGAACGCCCTCGACAGCTCCGAGCAGGAGCGGGTTATCGGGCGGACCAAGCTCGACAACGTCGAGCTGGCGGCGTTGCCCCCCAACTCTCATGTCGCCGTCAACACGCTGACCGGTCCGGGCGGTACCCAGCTGCAGATCCTGCGCGACAACATGCCCTTCGGCAACGTCGGCAAGGGCGAGTTCGGCACCTACTACATCGCCTACTCGGCCTCACCGGCGGTGACCGAGGCCATGCTCACCCGCATGTTCGTGGGCGACCCGCCGGGCAACTACGATCGCATCCTCGACTTCTCGACCGCATTGACCGGAAGCTTATTCTTCGTGCCGACCACGGGCTTTCTCGAGAACCCCCCACCGGCACCGGCAGCGAGGGCCTCCGGACCCCAGCCCGCGCAACCCCCAGCCAGAAGCGCCGAGTCGCTGGGCATCGGCAGCCTCCGGGGCCGCTCCTGACCGGGGGAACCGTCACCTCGGGCGACGGCACGAGGAGCCTACGACCGCACCGGCTCCGGGCCGGCCCTCATCCAGGCCGGGATGCTCGTTACCGACCTCGCGGGGCCAGTCGCGCCCCACAGGAGCCAAGCTTCCTGCAGGACGCCTCTGTTCCTTCCGGACCCGCGATGCTCACCCCGTGGGGGAGGGGTTGAGAAGCGACAGTGACCGCAATGGCGAGGTGTTGTCAGCAGCGGAGATCCTTCTCGGTTGCCGCCCCTGGCAAAGATCGCAGGAGTCGCCATGTCGACCGCAGCCCTGAGCACTCGGGTATTTAACGAAGACGTCGCCCCGGTGCTCGCGGCACAGGTTAGCTTCGACGGTGCGAACCCCGCCTCCTTCCTGAGCCTCCTCCCAGGAGATGGCGAGATACACCGGGGCCGTCGATGACCCCCGCCCGGGCGCCGTTCTCATGACGGCACCTCCCACTGCATAGAAGCAACGCCCATCGCCTGATGCGAACGAGCCCCGGCGAGGTCGATCCGGGATCTCCTGTGGGCACGCCCATTCTTCGTTTTCACGGACACCGGTCCTCCTCTTCGCTTCATCGAGAGACCCGACCCCACCTGCCGCGTTACTCGCCGTCCAGACGGCGGGACGATGGTTGAGTTGATCGGGCTCCGTCGGGTTCGGATCGCCTGTCGACATCCGAACGCTCTGCTGATCAGTGCGTTTGCACTCTCTGGTCTGTTGGTCGTCAATGGTTCTGGAGCTGATGCCTCCCTTCTCCGTCCGCTTCCCACCCGCTCCCACGTGGAGATCCAGCTGCCCCGGGGCCTTCCTCGCATCCGCCTTTCCGAGTGACCCAACTGTCCCCAATTCCCGCCACCACCCAAGCAGCCACAACGCAGCTCTGCCAGCACAGCAGGGACGCAGACACCGGGAAACACGTATTGCCGCTCTATCTAAGAGAAACGCCGAGGTGGCCTTGTACCCAACACTGCGAGGATTTCGAGAACAAAAATGGCGGGTTGGGTTCGCTAATCCGAGTAATATTCCCAATATTATCTACTGTGATGAATACGACCACCAGATGAGGACGTGGTCCACCGGATGATGGCCTCCCCCGGACCGGCCGGCATCCCGCCGGTGCAATACCAGAACGGTTCAGTTGGCCATCACGAACCGTGCCCGTTCGGCCCGGAGCATCTCGAACGGCGTGACGTAGCGCACGCCAACGTTGAGGCAGGCGTTGGGGATCTTGATCTTCTTCGTCGAGTGGGCGACGACCTCGTGGGTGACCACCACGTGATGGTGGGCGTGAGCGTGGGCAACCAGGTAGTAGTCGGCGTCTTGCAAGAAGGTGGCGACAGCGGCCGGCTCGTACCCGGCGCCGTTGGCCCAACTGCTGGTGACTTGCAGACTCGACACCAGGGCAGCGTCGGCTTCGAGGAAGAAGGCGTCGGGCCGCTCGCGGGCCCACGCGGCGAGGTCGTCGTCGACGGCGCCGAGCTCGGCGGCGACCTTGTCGATGCTGAAGACCGTTCCCGCCCGGTGGGCGTGGTCGATCCAGTCCCAGAACGCGGGGCAGAAGTCGAAGCCGTAGTGGCGGTTCTTGG
>DAIQBQ010000231.1:0-5414 GCA_036781065.1 Actinomycetota bacterium | reverse complement strand
CTGCTCAATCCGCCCCTGATCCATGGACCGGGTCGACACTCCCCATAAGACGGATTGAACGAGGCATGGTTCGTCGAGACAGCAACTTCGACCCTGACACCCCCGCCCGGACCTGCAGCTGAACTACGCCCGGGTGCCCAGGGCTATGCTCTCCCCTGATCGTCGGCGAGCTCGACCTGGCCGTCACCCAGTCCAGATAGCGAGGAGCCACAACACTGCGGGACCAGCGGTGAGACGGCTGGGAACGGCTGAAGCGGATGTGCTCGTGGTTGGTGGCGGGGCCACCGGTGTTGGGGTGGCCTACGACCTTGCCCTCCGGGGCGTGCGCGTGGTGCTCGCCGAGCGGCACTCCCTCGCCAGCGGGGCGACCGGGGCCTTCCACGGGTTGCTGCACTCGGGGGCCCGGTACGCCGTGATCGATCCGGCGGCCGCGGCCGAGTGCCAGACCGAGAGCCTGACGCTCCGGCGCGTTGCCGCCGCTTTCATCGAGGACACCGGCGGCTTCGCGGTGGAGCTCCCCGGGGACGACCCCTCGTACCCGCAACACTTTGTGAACGGGTGCGCCGCCGCCGGCATCGACTGCCGGGAGGTCTCTGCGGCCGAGGCGCTGGCCGCCGAGCCCCAGCTCAACCCGGCGATCCGCCAGGCGTTCGCCGTCCCGGACGCCGCCATCGACTCCGTGGGCGTCGTCATCGCCTGCGCCCGGGTGGCCACGGCGCTGGGGGCGACCATCCTGGAGCACTCCGCCATCGAGCAGTTCATGCTCGACGGTGACCGTGTGGGCGGGGCGGTCCTCGGCGATGGCGCCGAGCTCCGGGCAGCGGTCACGGTGAACGCCGCCGGGGCCTGGGCGGGAAGGATCGGCGCCCTGGCCGGGTGCGACGTCCCGGTCCGGCCGGGGAAGGGCGTGCTCGTGGCGGCGGCCCCACGGCTGTCCCAGCGTGTGATCAGCCGGTGCCGCCTGCCCGGCGACGGCGACATCGCCGTCCCGGCTGGCCCGCTCACGGTGTTCGGGACCTCCGACGTCCCGATCGTTGACCCCGACCAGACGGCAGCGACCGCAACCGAGCGGGCCGCCATCGTCGAGGCTGGAGCGGCGCTGCTCCCGGCAGCCGGCACCGCATGCGTCGTGCTGGCCTGGGCCGGCGTGCGACCGCTGTTCTCTGAGGGCGGTGTCACCCCCGGTGACCGCGAGATCAGCCGCCGGCACTACCTTCTCGACCACCGCACCCGGGACGGCGTCGACGGCTTCGTCACCATCACCGGCGGCAAGTTCACGACCTTCCGCCGCATGGCCCAGGACACCGCCGACCTCGTCTGTGCCCGCCTGGGCGTTACCGCGCCCTGCCGGACGGGAGACGAGCCCCTCCCTGACTCCGCTCTGGCCTGAGATTGCGTGGGTGATTTTCTGTTGCATCCGGACTTAAACCAGTTTACGCTCTACTTAATAGGGGAAACTCCGATCACCCTTATGAGAGGAGAGCGCCATGGCCGACCCGACCTTCTACCGGTCCGCACGCGAGGCCGCCGATGCTCCACCGGAGCGCCTCGCCTACGTCGCCACACTCAGCACCAGCGGGGGGCCGGACGGGTTGGATGTGCTCGACGTCGACCCGGGGTCGGCCAGCTACGGGCAGGTCGTCGGGCGGCTCGACGCCCCCAACGTCGGCGACGAGTTCCACCACTTCGGCTGGAACGCCTGCAGCAGCTGCCTGGCCCACGAGCAGCACGGCCACCACGCCGGGGCTGAGCGGCGCTACCTGATCGTCCCCGGGCTGCGTTCGTCACGGATCTACATCATCGACACCCAGCCCGACCCCCGCCATCCGCACATCGTCAAGACGATCGAGGCCAGCGAGCTGGCGGCCAAGACTGGCTACAGCCGGCCACACACGTCGCACTGCGGGCCGGACGGCATCTATATGAGTGCCCTGGGGAACCCCGACGGCGATGGCCCCGGCGGGATCTTCCGGCTGGACCCGGAGAGCTTCGAGCTGCAGGGAGCCTGGGAGGTCGACCGGGGGCCGCAGACCCTGGCCTACGACTTCTGGTGGCACCTGAACAACGACACCATCGTGACCAGCGAATGGGGTACGCCCAACATGGTCGAGGGCGGGCTCAACCCGGCGTTGATCGGCAGCTTCGGCCACCACCTGCACATCTGGGACCTGAAGGGCAACCACCAGCAGGCGATCGACCTGGGCCCCGAGCAGCAGATGGTGCTGGAGCTTCGGCCGTCACACAACCCGGACAAGACCTACGGCTTCGCCGGCGTCGTCGTGTCGACGGTCGACCTTTCGGCCTCCATCTGGACCTGGTACCGGGACGACGACGGCGTGTGGAGGGCGAAGAAGGTGATCGAGATCCCAGCCGAGCCGGCGGCTACCGACCAGCTTCCGCCGGCCCTGCGGCCCTTCGGCGCGGTGCCGCCACTGATCACCGACATCGCCCTATCGGTCGACGACCGGGACCTCTACGTGTCGTGCTGGGGCACCGGCGAGTTCCGCCGCTACAACGTCGCCGACCCGTTCGACCCGGTGCTGACCAGCTCGCTGAGGTTGGGCGGCATCGTGTCGAAGGGTGCCCATCCGGCGGCCGGGCCGCTGAACGGCGGGTCGCAGATGGTCGAGGTCAGCCGGGACGGGAAGCGGGTGTACCTGACCAACTCGCTGTACGCCTCCTGGGACGCCCAGTTCTACCCGGAGGGCATCGACGGTTGGGTGGCCAAGTTGGATGCCTCCGCCGACGGCGGGCTCACTGTCGACCCGGGCCTCTTCGTTCGCTTCGATGGGGAGCGGCCGCACCAGGTGCGCCTGGAAGGGGGTGACGCCTCCTCGGACTCGTATTGCTACGCCTCGTGAGGGCGGTCCAGGGCTTGACCCGAGGGTTTCTGAACGAATAAGCCGGTTTGAGCTAGCGCTTGTGAGCGAAAACCAGTGTGATAGCACCCTCTTTTACACAAAAGAGCGAATCGGCCAGGTAGTTTCGGGCAGGGCTTGCTCGTCGTCGGGCTGGCTCAGCCCCCGCCCCCGTCGCCCGGCGGCCCCTGGTCGGCCCGGAACTGCCCGGCGACGACGCCCAGCTTGTCCCCAATCGCCTCGACGTGACGGTGGATCTCGTCCAGGCGCTCGGTGTTGGCCCGCGCCTTTTCGGCGATCACTCGCACCTGCTCGGTGAGGGCAGTGTTGTCGCGGATCAGTTCGGCCAGGATGTTCTGCTGGGTCAGGCTCTGCTGGGCGATCTCCTCGCGGTGGTGGGCGTCGGCCTCTTCTGCCGCCTTGTCCCGGGCTGCCTGGCGGGTTTGGGCGAGCAGGATCAGCGGGGCCGCGTAGGCGGCCTGGGTCGAGAACACGAGGTTCAGCAGGATGAACGGGTAGGGGTCGAAGCCCTTGGTGGACAGGTAGTGGAGGGCGACCCAGCCGTTGTAGAGGATCCAGCCGATGACGATCGCCGTCTGGACCGCGATGTAGCGGGGGGTGCCGAAGAAGCGGGCGATCTTTTCTGAGGCCCGACCGAAGGCGTCGCTCCCGAAGGCCCCGTGCAGGTCCTCATGGGTACGGTGATGCCGCAGGACGTCGCTCACGCCAATGATCCTTCCCCGAGGTCGGCAGGAATAGATATCAGTATTGTCACTGTTGTTATAGGAGTAAGATGGTTCGGCGGCTGGACTCCAAGCAAGTAGCGACGGAGGGGGAGGTACGATAACGCCATGGACGCCCGAGAGCTTCGCAAAGACTTTCCAGCGCTCGACCAGGAGGTCAACGGGCACCCGCTGGTCTACCTCGACAACGCGGCGACGTCACAGAAGCCGAACCAGGTCATCGACGAGCTGAGCCGGTTCCTCCGGCAGGACAATGCCAACGTGCACCGCTCGGTACACACCCTGGGGGAGCGCGCGACCGTCCTCTACGAGGGTGCCCGGGCCAAGGTTGCCGACCTGATCGGCGCCCCCGGTCCCGGCGGTGTGATCTTCACCAAGTCGGCCACCGAGAGCCTCAACCTGATCGCCTACGCGTGGGCACGGCACCGGCTGACCGAGGGTGACGAGATCGTGACCACGGCGATGGAGCACCACTCCAACATCGTCTCCTGGCAACTGGCCTGCCACGACACCGGGGCGGTGATGCGGGCGATTCCGCTGGTCGACGCCAAGACGCTCGATCTCGAGGCGTTCAAGGCCATGCTGTCCCCGAGAACCCGGATCGTCACGGTTGCCCACGTCTCCAATGTCCTCGGGACGATCAATCCGGTCGCCGAGATCGCCGCCATGGCCCACGAGGTAGGCGCGCTGGTCGTGTGTGACGGGGCGCAGGCGACCCCGCACATGCCGGTCGACGTTGCCGCGCTCGACTGCGACTTCTATGTCGGGACCGGCCACAAGATGTGTGCCCCGACCGGGATTGGGTTCGTCTGGGGCCGGGAGTCGATCCTGGAGGAGATGGACCCGTTCCACGGCGGCGGGGAGATGATCAACGACGTGTGGCTCGACCACTCGACCTACAACGAGGTGCCGTACAAGTTCGAAGCCGGCACGCCCCCGTTCGCCGAGGCGGTTGCCCTCGGGGCGGCGATCGACTACTTGAACGGCATTGGGATCAAGGCGATGCGGGACCACGAGGTCGAGCTGACCGCCTACGCCATCGAGCGCCTGAGCGAGGTCAAGGGGCTGACCATCTACGGGCCGACGGTGGCCGAGGAGAAGGGCGGCGTGGTGTCCTTCAACTTCGACGAGGTCCACGCCCACGACGTCGGCACGATCCTCGACACCCAGGGTGTGGCGATCCGGGCCGGGCACCATTGCGCCAAACTCTTGATGCGTACACTGGGAGTGCCGGCGACAGCCCGGGCATCGTTCTACCTGTACAACACCGAAGAGGAGGTCGACCGGCTCGTGGAGGCACTCGGAGAAGTGACGAAGCTGTTCGGGGTGGGGCGATGAGTGGTCTCGACGAGTTGTATAAAGAGGTTATTCTCGACCACTACCGGTCCCCCCGGAACCGCGGGAAGCTGGACCCGAGCGACTTCGAGCTGCACCGGGACAACCCGCTGTGCGGCGACGAGGTGCACCTGTTCGGGGTGATCGAGGACGGGCAGCTGACCGCGGTCGCTTTCGAGGGCAAGGGTTGCTCGATCTCCCAGGCGTCGACCTCGATGATGACCGAGAGGATCAAGGGCGTGAGCATCGCCGAGGCCGAGGAGCTGGCAAGGCTGTTCAAGTCGATGATGCAGGGCGAGGTAACCCCCGATCCCGACAAGCTCGGCGACCTCGCTGCCCTCCAGGGCGTTCAGAAGTACCCGGTGCGCATCAAATGCGCGCTGCTGGGCTGGAACACCCTGCTGGAGGGGCTGAAGACCTACAAGGAAAAGCAGGGGTCCTAGCCGGAGGTGGCCCGGCGGCGAAGACGTGCGGCTCC
>DAIQBQ010000230.1:0-5435 GCA_036781065.1 Actinomycetota bacterium | reverse complement strand
GCGGTGCACAAGTCCAACATCATGAAGTTCTCCGATGGCCTGTTCCTGGCCACCGCCCGGGCGGTGGCCGAGGAATACCCGGACATCGTCTTTGAGGACCGCATCGTCGACAACTGCGCCCAGCAGTTGGTGATGCGGCCGGAGGAGTTCGATGTGCTCGTGCTGCCGAACCTCTACGGGGACATCCTGAGCGACCTCGGCGCGGGCCTGGTCGGCGGGCTGGGCGTGGCGCCGGGGGCGAATTTCGGCGACGACGTGGCGGTGTTCGAGCCGACCCACGGCTCGGCCCCGAAGTATGCCGGGCTCAACCGGATCAACCCGATGGCCATGATGCTGTCCGGGGTGCTCATGCTCCGCCACCTGGGCGAGATCGAGGCAGCGGACCGGCTGGAGGCGGCGATCGCTGCCGTCATCGGTGCGGCTACGTCGGTGACCGCCGATATGAAGCCCTCACGGGACGACCCCAGCGCGGTCGGGACCTCCCAGGTCGCCGACGCAGTGATCGAGGCCCTCGGCTAGTCTGCCGCCGATGGCCAAAGTGACGGTGGTCGGGGCCGGCTTCGTCGGCTCGACGACAGCGATGCGCATCCTCCAGCGCGGCCTGGCCGATGTCTGCCTGATCGACGTTGTCGAAGGCCTGCCGCAGGGTCTGGCGCTCGATCTGGCCCAGTCGGGACCGATCGAGCGGTTCGAGGTCTCGATCACCGGGACCAACGACTACAAAGACACCGCCGGGTCGCACGTCGTCGTGATCACCGCCGGCTTCCCCAGGGGGCCGGGGATGAGCCGGATGGACCTGCTCACCAAGAACGCCGCCGTCGTGTCCGAGGTGACCAGGCGGATCGCCGAGGGCTCGCCGGGAGCGTCGATCATCATGGTCACCAACCCGCTCGACGAGATGACCTACCTCGCTTCCGAGGTCAGCGGGTTCCCCAGATCCCGGGTGATGGGGATGGCCGGGATCCTCGACTCCGCCCGGCTCGCCGCGTTCATCGCCACCGAATTGAAGGTCTCCCCGCTGTCGGTCGAGGCGATGACCCTCGGCTCGCACGGCGAGCAGATGGTCCCGCTCGCCCGGCAGGCGACGGTCGACGGCAAGCCGCTGGCCGACCTGGTCGACGCTGCCGCCCTGGAGCGGCTGTTCAAGCGCACCCAGAGCGCCGGAGCCGAAATCGTCGGCCTCCTGAAGAAGGGGAGTGCTTACTACGCCCCGTCCTCGGCGGTCGCCCGCATGACCAACGCCATCCTGGGCGACACCAAGGAGGTGCTACCGGTCTCGGCCTGGGTGTCCGGAGAGTTCGGAATATCCGATGTATACCTCGGCGTGCCTGCCCGGCTGGGCCGCCGGGGAGTCGAGGAGATTGTCACGCTGGAGCTTGACGGTGCGGAGTTGGAACAACTGCAGATCGCTGCTTCGGCGATCAAATCGCGCTGTGCAGATCTCCGACTATAGCCTTTTGCGAACCGGCTTCGGGTGCGTTTCTGCGATTGGGAACGTACTATCAAGGTATCTCTGCGTGGCAGGAGTCGCTAGCTGACCAGCCCATACGGGGGATGACTAGAGAGAATCACTCATCCGTAATTGATCATTGCCAACGCTGCATTACAGTTGCATCGTTGCCGAAGCAAGTGATGTAGGAATCGTGTTTGCCGGGGGGCGGCGCCGAAGGAACGTGACCGCATGACACGACCCGACTCCCTCCTGGGCCGGCTGGCCTCGCGTACCGGGGTTTCTCCCGTGACGCTGGTTGCTGGTGCCCTGAGCATGGTCTTGGCGGTCGGGGCGATCACCGTCGTCACGGTGGCCAACGCCTCGTCCGGCGGCCCGACGACGGCCCCGCCGGTCAACGTCGTCACCACCCAGAACCAGGGCACCCCGAGCCCGGCGGCGTCGCCGCAGCCGGTCACCTCACCGCGTCCGGCCACCACCCGGGTCGTCCCGATCCCCAGCCTCAAGACGTTCAGCCCGCCGCCGCCGGCGAGCCTGCCTGCCCCGCAGGGGATGACGGTGGAGTCGCTGCCGGTCAACCCGACGGCGACGGTGGCGGCAATTCTCCAGGCCAGGCCTCCGGCCAACTCGCTGGCCACCCCGCAGATCGTCATCGCCCAGGCTGCTCCCCGGATCTCGACGACCGAACCGGCGGGCGAGCTGGGCGTCATCGCCGCCAGCGGCGTCCAGTCCGACGCCAGCGCCACCTGGACGGTCGATTTCGGCGACGGGAGCCCGCCGGCGACCATGGCGTTGGCGGCCCAGCGCTGCCCGCCGGGGAACGCGCCATTCAACGCCATCGATACCAACACCGGCATGCCGGATCACCGGTACCAGGCCCCGGGCGACTACACGGTGACGGTGTCGATCCGGCTGACCGGCTGCGACGGCTCGACCGGCCCGGCGGCGACCACGTCGTTCTCCTACGAGTGGATCTCCGACGGCGGTTCGCCGGTGGCGCCCGGCCAGATCCAGAACTCGGCGCCTCCGGCCAGCTGGTCGCCGCCGGCGAACCTCCAGGCCACAACCGGGACGGTGCTGGAGCCACCGACGCCGTCGGACCCCAACGGCGCCGCGGTGCCGATCTACGCCTTCTGCAAGGGGCCGACCTCGGCCGCTGCCGGGAGCCAGTTCACGATCACCTGCAGCGCAGTGACCGCCGACTCGGCAACCCCCGTCTACTTCTTCTGCGCCGATGTCGGCTGCTCGTTCGCCACGACGCCGGTGACCCCCGTCTCCGGGACGCCGTACGGGCCGCCGGGTTCGACCGCCACGGTGAACCTGACCGAAACGATGCCGATGGGGCACGCCGCGGTCCAGTGGTCGTTCGCGATCGCCCAGGGGACGCACGTGTTCACCGAGACCGTCGGCGTCCTGAACGGCTGACCGCGCCGCCGCCCGCCCGGGTCGCGCCATGGCGGGAGGCCAGCGGACCAAACCTCCCGGGCGCTCAGCCGGCGGGGCTACAGCCGGATGATCCGGCCCTCGATGCCCGCCAGGGCGTTGCGGGTGTCCAGGATCAGCGAGGCATGGCGGGCCACGACCTCCCAGGCGTAGCTGGAGTGGTTGGTGATGACCACGACGATGTCGGCGTCGCTCAGTCGCCGGTCGTCGAGTGCGACGCCGGCCATGACCGCGTTGTCCTCGGTCTCGAGGCGGATCGAGCCCACGTACGGGTCGTGGAACGAGACGTTGGCCCCGCTCTTGCGCAGCCGGGCGATGACGTCCAGCGCCGGGGACTCACGCAGGTCGCCGACGTCCGGTTTGTAGGCGACGCCGAGGATCAGCACCGCGGAGCCCTTGAGGCTCTTGCCCTCCTCGTTGAGCGCTTCGGCGATCCGCTGCACGACGTAGACCGGCATCCGGTTGTTGATCTCGCGGGCGAGGTCGATGAAGTGGGCGGTGTCGCCGAGCTGGCGTACCCGCCAGGAGAGGTAGGCCGGGTCGACCGGGATGCAGTGGCCGCCCCACCCCGGGCCCGGGTAGAACGGCTGGTAGCCGAACGGCTTGGTCGCTGCCGCCGTGATCACTTCCCAGACGTCGATGCCGAGGTCGTGGCACAGGATGGCGATCTCGTTGACCAGGGCGATGTTGACGTGCCGGTAGGTGTTCTCCAGCAGCTTGGCCATCTCCGCAGTCCTGGGCGACGAGACCGTGACCACCGTGTGGACGAAGCTGCTGTAGAAGGCCTTCATCAGGCTGGTGGCGTCGGCGTCGAACCCGCCCACGACCTTGGGCACGTTCTCCAGCTTGAAGCGGGTGTTGCCCGGGTCGATCCGCTCCGGCGAGAAGCCCAGCGAGAAGTCCTGACCGCACTTGAGCCCCGAGGTCTCGAGGATGCCTTTGAGCAGTTCCTCGGTGGTGCCCGGGTACGTGGTCGACTCCAGGATCACCAGGCGGCCTGGCTTGAGCCCCTTGGCGACCAGGTTCCCGGCCGCCTCGATGTAACTCATATCGGGCAGGTCGTCCCGCAGTGGGGTGGGGACGCAGATGACGATGACGTCGGCCTGGCCGACCTCCTCGGGGTCTGAGGTCGCCCGGAACCGGCCCGCGGCCAGCACGGCGCCCAACTCGTCGTTGCTGATGTCCAGGACGTAGGAGTCCCCGGCCATCAGCTGGGCAGTCCTGGCCTCCGAGACGTCGTAGCCGACGACGCTGAACCCGGCGTTCGCCGCGGCGACCGCCACCGGAAGGCCGACGTAGCCCAGGCCGACCACGGCCACGGTTGCCGTGCGTTCGTGGATGTGCTGGAGGAGGACGGGGGTGCCCATGCGTTCCTTTCATCGGTTTGTCGGGGAAGGATCTGTAGGCTCAGCGGCCAACATTCCCATTCCTCCGGACCGGCCGCGGCCCACCCACGTTATCGGAATTGTGGAGTTTTTTCCGGCTTGCCGGCGACAAAACTCCACTATCTGTAGCTAAGCCGAGCGGCGCCCTCGCTACCGGCCACGGGCGCTCAGCCGGTCGATGCGCTGTTCGGCGTAGGGGTGGGTGCGGCCCTGCCACCACGGTGTCGGGACGTCGAGGATCTGCCAGTCACCGAGCGCGTCGATCAGCGCCGGGCCCTGGCCGTGGGCAGCGGCGAAGGCGTCGGCGGCGTACTCCCGGCTGCGCCGGTAGGGGGCCCAGGCCGGCCGGAGCAGCATCGGGACCAGGCCCCCGGCCGCCAGCAGCAGGATCGCTCCCAGCACTCGTGCCGGGATGACCAGCAGGAGGGAGAACAAGCCCCGCCGCGCCGGCCGGGAAGCAGACCCGCCCCGGGCCGGCGTGGCGGCCTGATCGGGGGCCGCCGGGCGGGCGCCCACGCCCAGCCGCCCGGCGAGCCAGCCCAGCCAGCGCATCGGGAGCCACCACGCGGCCAGGGCGACCTGCCCGTCGCCGGTCGCCAGGTGGCCGGCCTCGTGGGCGACCACGGCGGCCAGGTGAGGCCCCTCGAACAGGCCCCGGCTGAGGAACAGCGTGGAGCCGAGCACCCAGGCGTTCTCCTCCGGCCGGTCAACGACCAGCAGGCTCGATGGGGGCTCGGTCCCCGGGATCAGGGCGAACGCCCGCCCGACCGCGTCGAGTTCCCGGCCGGAGGCACGCCGGGCGCCCACCAGGCCCCGGTACACGGGCCCGGCCGGGACGGGGAACAGGAGGGCCAGCAACGACCGCAGGGCGGGCCCGAAGGCGATCAGGCTGGCGACGAGGTCGGTCAGGCTGTTGAGCGGCAGGAAGAGCCCGAGCACCACCGCGGCCACCAGCAGCCGGACGATCGCCGACGGCAGGTCGAGCAGCAGCGAGGCTCCCAGCAGCGCCAGGCCGCCCGGCGGCCGGTTCCACTTCACAGCCCCGGGACCGGGGGCGGCGGGGAGGGGGTGAAGGTCACCGCCTTCGGCTCACCGGCCGCTGCGGGGGGCTGGGGCGGCGCCGCCGGCGGCGGCGCAACCGGCGGGGGCGGCGGGGG
>DAIQBQ010000229.1:0-5449 GCA_036781065.1 Actinomycetota bacterium | reverse complement strand
CCGCCCCGAAGCTGTTCCCTGTGCCGTCACCGGCCCCCGCCGTCCGGTCGGTGCCAGCCCCCGGGATCGTTGTCCCGGCTGCCACGGTGGCGCCGCCCGAAGCGCACCCGGACGGCGCCGAGCCGCTGCGCGGGGTGCTGTCACCGATCGTCCGGCGCATCGCCGCCGAGCGGGGCATCGACCTCTCGACGGTTCGCGGCACCGGCACCGGAGGCCGGATCACCAAGCAGGACGTGCTGAACGCCACGCCGGCCCCGGCCGCGCCCGCAGCGCCCCCGGCGGCGGCTCCGGCCCCGCTCCCCGCACCGCCACCCGCTGACTCGCCGGCACCGGAGCAGCCCGCTCGCCGGGAGCCCCCGGCGGCGGCCTACGCCCCCACGCCGGCGGTCGGACTCCCGCCGGTGATGCCGGTCGGGGAACCTGAGCCAGGCCCCGCCTACGCCCCGTCCGTTGCGGCGGGCGACGAGGTCATCCAGGTCAGCCACATGCGCCGGGCGATCGCCGAGCACATGGTGGCGCAGAACCTCGAGACCGCCCGGGCCTGGAACACGATCGAGATCGACATGACCCGGGTCTACAACCTGCGGATGGCCGCTGGCCCGGCGTTCAAGCAGCGGGAGGGCTACTCGCTGACCTGGATGCCGTTCTTCGCCAAGGCGGTCACCCAGGCGCTGCTGAAGTACCCGGAGGTCAACGCCACCTGGAACGGGGACGGCACGATCACCCGCAAGCACTACGTCAACCTGGGGATCGCCGTCGCCCTGGCCAACGGGCTGATCGTGCCGGTGATCAGGAACACCGACTCGATGAATCTCGTCGGCCTGGCCCGGGCGGTCCGCGACCTGGCCGAGCGGGCCCGGGCCAGGCGGCTGGTGCCCGACGACGTCCAGGGCGGCACCTTCACGATCACCAACCCCGGTCCGTTCGGTTCGATCATGTCGGTCCCGGTGATCAACAAGGGCCAGACCGGGATCCTTTCGACCGACGCGGTGACCAAGCGGCCGGTCGTGGTGACCGACGCCGGCGGGAACGACTCGATCGCCATCCGGCACATGGTGTTCCTCTCGATCGCCTGGGACCACCGGATCATCGACGGCGCCGAGGCGGCCCGGTTCCTCGCCGAGCTCAAGGCGCTGCTCGAGGGTGAGGACTTCTCCGCCGACCTGAGCGCCTACCTCCCGGCGGGATGAGCGTCCCGGACGGTCCCGGTGGGGTAGCGCCCGGAACGGTCCGGGTCGTCGAGGCTGGGACGGTGCCCTACGGCATCGCGCTCGGCTGGCAGAGCGACCTGCACCGGCGCCGGGTCGCCGGGGAGATCGGCGACGTCGTCCTGCTGCTCGAGCATCCCCACGTCTACACGCTGGGGCGCCGGTTCTCCGCCGACCACCTGCTGGCCGACCCCGAGGTGCTGCGCCGGCGGGGGATCGAGGTCTACGAGGCCGACCGGGGCGGCAGCATCACCTACCACGGGCCAGGGCAGCTGGTCGGGTACCCGATCCTGGCGCTGGCCGATCCCGGGTCCAGCCCGGAAATCGGCTCGATGCGGACCCCGGACGCCATTGCCTACCTGCGCGACCTGGAGGAGGTCCTGATCCGGGCGGTGGCCGATTTCGGGATCGAAGCCGGTCGCCAGGAGGGACTGACCGGAGTGTGGGTGGGCAACGAGAAGCTTGCTTCGATCGGGGTCAACATGTCCCGGGGCGTGACCAAGCACGGCTTCGCCTTGAACGTCGACGCCGACCTTTCCTACTTCTCCGGCATGATCCCGTGCGGGATCCCGGCGGTCGCGGTCACATCGCTGGAGCGGCTTCTGGGGGCCGCCCCGCCGATGGAGGTGGTCCGAGACAGCGTCGTGGCGCACTTCGGCGATGTGCTCCACCGCACCACCGTGCCGGGGACGCTCGATTCCCTCGGGCTTTCCCCGGAGCTTGGTTTACTTCGGGTTACAATTCCCAAAGAGGCCACCGTACTTGCCTTCCGCCGACCCAAATCATCGGAAGGGCCCGCTGAGGCCCGGCCCGGTGGGGCGCATCGATCAGCGGCCTCGGGCGCTGAACGGCCCACGGGCCGACAACCGGAAGGGACATACCACGTCGATGGCTAGAGCTGCGAAGTCCGAATCGGGCCAGGCCCGCCACGTTGCCCTCGGCCTGACCGATACCCAGGCGCTTGAGACGCACCGGCGGATGTTGCTGGCCCGGATGCTCGACGAGCGCCAGTGGGCGCTGAACCGTCAGGGCAAGGCGCCGTTCGTCGTCAGCTCGGCGGGCCACGAGGCCTGCCAGATCGGCACCGCGATGGCCCTGGTCCCCGGGGTGGATTTCTACGTCCCCTACTACCGGGACCTCGGCGTGGTGCTGGTTGCCGGCTTGACCCCCCGGGACGTGCTGCTCGGGGTGTACGCCCGGGCCGAGGACCCGTGCAACGGCGGGCGGCAGATGCCGTCGCACTGGGGCTCCAACCGGCTGGGGATCATCAGCGGCTCGTCGCCGATCGCCACCCAGGTGCCCCACGCCTCGGGCCTGGCCTATGCGGTGAAGTACCGCCGGGAGCCGGCGGTGGTCATGTGCTGGTTCGGCGAGGGGGCCACCTCGGAGGGCGACTGGCATGAGGCCCTCAATTTCGCCGGGATCCACCAGTTGCCGGTGATCTTCGTCTGCGAGAACAACCGGTACGCCATCAGCGTCCCCCAGGACAAGCAGATGGCGGTGCCGCATGTCGCCCAGCGCGCAGCGGCCTACGGGTTCGAGGGGAAGCTGGTCGACGGCAACGACGTCCTCGCCTGCTACGAGGCGGCGCGGGCAGCGGTCGACAAGGCGCGGGCCGGGGGCGGGCCGACCCTGATCGAGACCCCGTGCTACCGCTACGCCCCGCACACCTCCGACGACGACGACCGCACCTACCGCAGCCGCGAGGAGGTCCGCCAGGCCCGGCGCAACGATCCGGTCTCGAAGTTCCAGAACTACCTGGTCGATCAGGGGCTCCTCGATGCCGCTGGGATCGAAGCCCTGACCGAGGAGATCAAGGGCGAGCTGGCCGAGGCGATCGAGTACGTCGACGCCGCTCCGTACCCGGCTCCGGAGGACGCCCTCCGCCACGTGTTCGCCGAATCGATCAGCTTGTAGAGAAAGCAGGTCCGATGCCAAAGAAGACGCTGATCAAGTCAATTCACGACACCATGTGGGACCTGATGGCAGCCGACGAACGGGTGATCGTCATGGGTGAGGACGTCGGCATGCGGGGCGGCGTTTTCCTTGCCACCAAAGGGTTTTCGGACAAGTTCGGCGAGGAGCGGGTGATCGACACCCCGCTGGCGGAATGCTCGATCGTCGGCCACGGCATCGGGATGGCCCTCGGCGGGCTGCTGCCGATCTGCGAGATCCAGTTCGCCGACTTCATCCACCCGGCGTTCAACCAGATCGTCCAGGAGGCGGCCCGGTTGCGCTACCGGAGCAACGGCGACTTCGGGTGCCCGATCGTCATCCGTGCGCCCTACGGGGCCGGCGTGCACGGCGGCCTGTACCATTCGCAGTCGGTCGAGGCGCTGTTCGCCCACGTGCCCGGGCTGAAGATCGTGCTGCCGTCGACGCCGTACGACGCCAAGGGCCTGCTGCGGACCGCCCTCTACGACCCGGACCCGGTCCTCTACTTCGAGCACAAGAAGTGCTACCGGCTGATCGAGGGCGAGGTGCCCGACGAGAACTACGACATCCCGATCGGCAAGGCCGACATCAAGCGGCCCGGGGACCACCTGACCGTCATCTCCTATGGCCTGATGCTGCACCACTGCCTGGCCGCCGCCGAGCGGCTGGCCGATGAGGAGGGGGCCGAGGCCGAGGTGCTCGACCCCCGGAGCGTCGCCCCGATGGACTGGCCGGCGATCTTCGAGTCCGTCCTCAAGACCTCCAAGGTGATGATCGTCACCGAGGACAACCGGACGCTCGGAGTGGGGGCCGAGATCAGCGCCCGCATCGCCGAGGAGCTGTTCTACGACCTCGACGCACCGGTGGTGCGCATCGGCGGCCCGGATATCCCGGCGACGCCGTACTGCAAGGTGCTGGAGGACTTCTTCCTCCCGTCGCCGGACCAGATCTACACGGCGATGAGGGACCTCGCCCGGTACTGATCCGGGGTGAGTGAGCAGCCAGGGGTGTGATCACGCCCGTCTCTGCTCACTCGGCCCGGATTCAGCCCCGCTGCCTGTGGCCCGCCGCCGCGGGGCTAAGCGCCACTGAACCGACAAAAAGTGTAAAACCCCCCGGGGTGGTGCCCGGGCCGCCCGGATGCGGGCTACGCCCGGCGGGAGGTGCGGGCCAGGCCCGGGATCAGCACGGCGCCGACGGCGACGTGGAGGGCGGCCAGTGAGACCTTGGCGCTCGTCGTTGTCCCGGCCCCCAGCGGTGCCGTGAGGGACACCAGCAGGACGGCTGTGGCCAGGAACCGCCAGATGGTGCGGGCCTGAGCGGTAACGTGCTCCAGCAGGGCGAGCAGGCCCCAGGCCGCCAGCCCGGCGATGAAGGCGACCAGGGCGACCCCCACCGGGCCCACGATGCCCGTGGCCGCATCGGCACTCAGCTTCACGCTCAGGCGGATGCCGCCGATGAGGTGGATGGCCGCCCAGCCGACGACGGCGCCAACCGCTGCCAAGCCCACGACCCGGAGCCGGGCTTTGCGGTCCGGGGGCGGGGGTTTGGGGGCCATCCAGTGGCCGGGCGGAGCCGACCCGTTGCTGCTGCCGCCCTCGGACACCGGGCCTCCTCCTGGAAGTAGCAGTGGTCGCCGAAGGATAGTCGGTGGGGGCGCGGGAGCGGTGAGCCCGCAAAGGCGATGCTGCCCCGGCGACGCCGGGCTCCACGACCGCTGTGTCCGGGGCGGTATCGTCGTAGCTATGAGCGAAGTGTTCCTCGGGGCCTCGATCCCGACACGTGAGGAGCTGGGCGACGCCCCCCGCCGGGCGCCACGGCCCCCCTGGCTGCGCAACAAACTGCGGACCGGGCCCAACTACACCGACCTGAAGGGGCTGGTGCGCGGCCTGGAGTTGCACACCGTCTGCGAGGAGGCCTCCTGCCCGAACGTGTACGAGTGCTGGGAGGCCCGCGAAGCGACCTTCCTGATCCTGGGCAAGATGTGCACTCGCCGCTGCGGCTTCTGCGACATCGCCACCGGGCGCCCCGGCCCGCTCGACCCGGGGGAGCCCGAGCGGGTCGCCGAGGCGATCGAGAAGATGGGCCTGCGCTACGCGGTGGTCACCGGCGTCGAGCGGGACGACGTCCCGCCGCCGGCGCAGGCGGCGCTGTGGGCGGCCACAATCCGGGCGATCCGCACCCGGCTGCCCGGCTGTAGGGTCGAGGTGCTGACTGGCGACCTCAAAGGGAACCCGGAGGCCATCGCCACCGTGATCGAGGCCGAGCCCGACGTCTTCGCCCACAACGTCGAGACCTGCCGGCGG
>DAIQBQ010000228.1:0-5472 GCA_036781065.1 Actinomycetota bacterium | reverse complement strand
AAGGGTTAGGCTGTTCGCCTATTAAAGCGGTACGCGAGCTGGGTTTAGAACGTCGCGAGACAGTGGTTTGACCGCGCTGTCTATAAATTCGGCTATATGCTGGAAACTCCGGAGAATCCGCCGGTACTGGTCAGTTTTATCGGTGGCCAGTGATAATCCGTGCGGTGCGGACAATCAGCAGGAAAGGCTGGATGCTGAAGAGTGCCCCTCAGAGCATCCGGAATCCTCAGAGACCATATGCCGAACGCCACAGCGGGAGCTGGGGTGAAGATATGGTCCGACCTGCATGGCGACATGCAGAGCCAGGCAGAAATGATCTGGCCCGTTGCCGGCGTAGCCGGCGGTCGGTAACAATCGTGTCGGTCCCTATCCTCCATGCGCGCAGGAGCCTTGAGGAGAGCTGTCCCTAGTACGAGAGGACCGGGACGGACGAACCTCTGGTGTGTGAGTTGTCCTGCCAAGGGCACTGCTCATTGGCCACGTTCGGACGGGATAAGCGCTGAAAGCATCTAAGTGCGAAGCCCACTCCAAGATGAGGGCTCCCACGGGTTGAACCCGGTAAGGACCCCAGTAGACGACTGGGTCGATAGGCGGGAGGTGTACGCACGGCAACGTGTTCAGCCGACCCGTACTAATCGTCCGAGGGCTTGATCGACGCTCGCGCTCGCTATGGAGTACTCAAGGCCCGCTGCCCGGCAGTGGCGGCGCGGCTTGACAACTCAATATGTTCCCGGTGGCCATAGGGGAGGGGTCACACCCGGTCCCATTCCGAACCCGGAAGTTAAGCCCTCCACCGCCGATGGTACTGCTCTGGTAACGGAGTGGGAGAGTAGGTCGTCGCCGGGGCACTCCTGAGCCAAAAGGGCGCCTGTTCGGGCGTCCTTTTGCATACATAAAGACATTCAATCTCCGACCGGCAGGCCCCGCTTTTTCCGGAGGTATCTTGCCACCCCGAGCGCGTTCAGTTCGTGGGTGATCGTGTGGGCCAGACGGTCAGACAGCACCGGATCCAATCCGGGGAGCAGCGTCATCTCCGCCGCGATGAACGCCGACTGGATCGCCGCAACCCCGCCCCCACCGGCGACGACCGACTCGGCCAGGGCCACGGCCTGGGTCAGCCGGTCCCCCGCCTCGTCCAGCAACGGGCCGACCTGGGGCATCGGCCCGTAGTGGGTCGGGAACACCCGGGCGGCCCCAACCCGCCGGATCCGTTCGATCGAATCCAGGGCGGTCTCAAGGTCGAACTCGGGAGGAGGGGCCGCCGGCCGCACCGCTCCGACCTCGGCCAGGTACACCCCGATGGCATCGCCGGCGAACAGGTCGCCGCCGCCGGGCTCGTAGAGCGCCATGTGGTGGACGGCGTGCCCGGGCGTGTAGATCGCCTGCAGCACCCGCCCGTCACCGAGATCGGCGACCGGCCCGTCCTGCGACACGGCCACGATCCGCTCCGCCGGGATCGGGAGCATCGACCCCCACAACCCCTCCATGTCGTCATAGAGCCGGGAGGCGGAGGACCACAGCCGGGACGGGTCGACCAGGTGGGGCGCCCCCTCGGACCGGACGACGACACAAGCAGAGGGAAACCGGGCAGCCAGATGCCCGGCGGCGCCGGCGTGATCCAGGTGAACGTGGGTCACCACGATCCAGTCGAGCTCGGAGATACCTGCGGCCTCGAGGCCGGCCATCACGGCTGGAAGCGACGTCGCCGGCGCGGTCTCGATGATCGCCGGCCGCGGCCCGGGCAGGCAGTAGACCGCGGTGACGCCGGGGCGGCCGTGCATCACCGAGTCGATGGCGAGCACCCCGCCGCCGCAGTCGGTGACCGCGGGAGGGGCAGAGGCAGGGGCAGGGGCAGCGGAAGCTGGATCCATGGCGTGGGCCCGATGATAGCCTCGGCCCATGCCCCTGAGCTCCCCGTCTCGGGCTCACCTCATCATGAATCCCGAGGCCAGAGGCGTGACGCCGGCCCTCCAGCACCTGATGACGACCGCCCTGGAAGCCCGCTTCGCCCTCACGGTCACCGGCACCCACGCCCGGGATGCCGGGGTCGAGGTCGCCCGGCGCGCGGTCAACGACGGCGCCGAGCTGCTCATCGCCTTCGGGGGCGACGGCCTGGTCAACGAGGTCGTCAACGGGATGGCCGGCAGCGACGCCATCCTGGCGATCATCCCGGGGGGGACGATGAACGTCTTCGCTCGCACGCTGGGCATATCGCCGACCCCGGCCGACGCCGCCGACTACATCCTGAAGCAGGCGGGCCACCTGGCGCCGCGGCGGCTGACGCTCGGCATCGCCAACGACCGCTACTTCACCTTCGCCGCCGGGTGCGGGTTCGACGCCGAGGCCGCCGCCCGGGTGGAGGCGCACGGCGGCACCAAGCAGCGGATCGGGGAGCCGTACTTCTTCGCCGCCGCCCTGGCGACCTTCGCCGGGACCTACGCCACCCGCCGGCCGTTCCTCACCTGCTCCGGCTCCTTCGGCCAGCAAAAAGCCGTGCTGGCGGTCGGCCTGATCGGCGACACCTACGCCTACTTGGCCGGGCGGCCGCTACGCCTCGGGCCACCCCGCCCGCCGGGCCGGAGGGGCCTGGACCTGTTCCTGGTCCACCGGCTCCAGTACATCCACCTGCCCCGCTACGCCTTCGGCGCGCTGACCGGCCGGTTCGGGTCCGGATCGGAAACCTTCATCGACCTCGACGAGTTCGTCGTGACCGGGGAGAACCCGGTCGCCTACCACGTCGACGGGGAGACACTCGAGCCGGCGTCCCGGATTCACGTCCGCCGGGCGCCTCACCGGATCAACGTCCTCGCCTAACCTGTCACATCGTCGGCTTCTGGCGGGTCGAGCTAGTGAACGACCCACACGGACAGTCCCCAACGGACTGGCCACGAAGAAGGGAGACCCACGATGCAGGCAACCCTCGAGGCTCGGATCAGCAACCCGGCCATGCAGGCTCCGGAAGCGCTGAAGTCTCTCGTCGCCTTCTCGAACGTCGCCTACAAAAGCGGCCTGCCCAAGCAGACGGTCGACCTGGTGCTGTTGCGAGCCAGCCAGATCAACGGCTGCGCAGTCTGCGTCCAGATGCACGCCGCCGACCTGAGGAAGGCGGGCGAGACCGACGAGCGCATCTTCGGCGTCTCGGCTTGGCGGGAGACCCCCTACTTCACCGCCGCCGAGCGGGCCGCCCTGGCGCTCGCTGAGTCGGGCACCCGGCTGAGCGACCAGGCCGACGCCGTCCCTGACGAGATCTGGGACGAGGCCACCCAGCACTACGGCACCCAGGAGCTGGTCGGCCTGGTGATCGCCATCGCCGCGATCAACGCCTGGAACCGGCTGAACGTGATCACCCGGCAGGTCGCCGGGGCATGGGCCGGGTGATCAAGCCCGGGCGCGGGCCGGGCGCTGATCACGCCAAACTGCCCCGCGGCCAGCGTCCCCAGACCTTTTGTGAGTAAAAACTGATAAATATTGTTTGATTTCACGCACAAAAGCGTAGCGAGGCGGTGACGAGCACCGGCGGCAGGTGCGTCGGTGCCAGCGCGGTCCGCTGGATCGGCAGAAGGAGTGCCCGGCAGATCCTGCTCGCCCTGAACGGTGCCCGCCGCGTCGCCGTGGCCAAGGACGGCCGCGGCCGCACCATCGGCCAGACCGACATCCCCACAACCCCCGCCGGGTACCGTCAGGTGCTCGCCTGGGCGCAGGGCCACGGCGAGGTCGATGGCTGGGCCGTCGAGGGCACCGGGTCCTACGGGGCGACGGAGATCGGCGACATCAACCGGTTCCCGGGCCGCCCCCAAGCTGAATGGCTGACTCCTCGATTTCGGCGTCCGACTGCCCCGTGATCGCCCCTCCCAACTACGCCCGTCACGGGTTTCCTGCGTCCGCTGGGGCGGCCGCTTCGTGCTGGCTCCGGGCGGTGGCCAGCTTCTCGAAGACCTCCTTCACGTAGTCGTCGGCGTCTCCCCGCGTACGAACCGCGTCGAAGCGGGCGCGGACGGCGGCAATGTCCGCCGGTGCCTTGCCCGCAAGTTCCAGGTGGGTCTTGAGGGCGTTATGCAGCGCGCCCACGAGGTTCCCGCGGTCGGGGATGGGCTGGCTGAGCAAGCTGGACGCATCACCAGCGCCCGGCGCCGGCGATGCCGTGATCGGGGCCGGGAGAGGTGGAGGTGGCTGTGGGACATCGACGCCGGGGCTGCTGGTCAGCAGGTGAAGGAGCGTTTCGGCGGCGGCGTCGCGGGCCGTGAGCGGCGGAATATTCCACAGCTTCTCCAGCGTCGCTAGCACAGAGGAGTGATCATATATCGTGTGGTCCACAGTTCCGGGATTCTTCAATAATGGCGACACAATGACCCCTGGCACCCGAGGGCCGTAGCGGTCGAATCGGAAGCCGTGGGTGTTGTTGGCCGGGGGGTAGTTGTCGCCGGGAGGCACCGCGGCGGGAGGCGGGACGGAGTCATACAGGCCGCCGTGCTCATCGTAGATCACGATCAACAGACTGGAGGGGAAGTACTTGGACTGAGCAATGCCCTGATACACAGCAGTAAGCAGCTGATCGCCACCCCATAGGCCGTCCATCGGGTGCTGAGAAGACCCGCCGACGTAGGTGTTATCCACGATCTGACCATAGTGCGGCTCGATGAAGGTGTAGGGGTAGGGATATGGCCCCTGAAGATCGTCGGCGAACTGCTTCAGGGACTGCACCTCCATGAGGGGGACACCGTAAATGGACGTTACCTGGGGGATCGCCCCCCATCTGGACCCCTGCGAAGGGTTCTGGTTGTAAAGGCTGAACGCCAGGGTGGGTCCGGTCGTGTCATGGTAGATGCGGTAGGGGATGCCGTGTTGGCCAAGCGCGTCGAAAATCGATCCGTTGGGATACTTCAAGCCTGGGCCGACTTCGAAACGTTTGATCTGCGAAGTCGTCGGGCTGTCGTCGAACCCGGCAGAAGAAGCACCGTGGACGAAGAACCGGTTTGGCCACGTGGGCCCGGGCATGGAGGAGAACCAGTGGTCGCAAATGACCCCGTGGCTCGCCAGCCACATGAAGCCATCCGGTTGGCCGCCGGGTCCGGCGTTCGTGTCCCCGCAGGCCATGACGTCCCCCCAGTGCGACTGGGCCGGCGGCGCGGTGGGCGGCTTTGTCTGTTCGGTGGTTGAGGTGGCGTAGTTGGCGACGAAGCCAGACATATCGATGGTGGTGTTGACCGGGGGATACGGTCCGCCCCCCTCCGGCCAGGTGGCCTGGTGGCCGCAAAGCTGCTCGAAGACATCGAGAAACTCGTGGCCGGGGTCCGCCGTCAATGAGTTCCCTGACGTCATTGGATCCACCATCGGCGACGAAACGTTGTAGGTCTGACCGTTGTAGGAATTGCTATTGCTTGGGCTGGCAACCGTGATTTGTGACCCGAGTTTCTTTGCTACCTCGGACCCGGCAAACATATTGTCGAAGGAACGGTTCTCCATCATCACCAC
>DAIQBQ010000227.1:0-5492 GCA_036781065.1 Actinomycetota bacterium | reverse complement strand
TCAGCTCCCCGGCGGCGCGGTCATAGACCAGCGTTGTCTTGGTCAGCGGGCAGACCAGCACCTCCAGCAGCCGCGTAAACCGCTTCGAACGAACGCGCCGGCGCATCGCCGCCTGCAGCCATTCGTCCTGATCGTGGCTCGGGGCACCGCGGACCGGCTCAGGAAGGCGGGCGGGGGCCGGGCGCGGCGGCGCGGCCGGGCGCTCCGGCTGCGGCGGCCGGAACGACTCGACCGGCTGGGCAAGCAGGTCTTCAGCTTCGGCCTGAGCCCGGGCCAGCCGGGCCTCGGTGCTCTCGCCCTCGCCCTCGTCCTCCTGGGTCAGCGAGAACAGCCCGGCCGACGTCGACTCGGAGAGCGCCCGCAGCTCGGCCACCCGCTCGTCGACCGCCGAGGACTGGGCCGGTGCCGCCGGCTTCCGGTCGAACCAGCGCTTGGAACCTTCCGGCTCGGCGGCCGGCATCGCCATCGTCGCCTCCCCCTCGTCGCCGTAGCGCTCCTCAGCGCCGATCGACGGCAAGGCCGAGCTGCCGGCCGGTAGCTCGTCGTCCGGCTCGGAGTCTGGCTCGGAATCCTCTGCGGGGGAACGGCGGACCGTGGACGAAGTGACGGACCAGGCCGAGGATGACGGCGGCGGAGCAGTCCAGGTGCCACTTCCCGATGCGTCGGCGGCCCCCGATGGCGAGAGGCCGGCGCGCGGGCCGCGTACCCGCTCCAGGAGCCAGGAGGCAACCAGCAAGGCCCCGGCGACGATCGCCGCAACGATGCTGAACCAGGTGGCCGGGTTCGACTGGCGAACCCATCCGTAGATCAGGGCGACGGCAGCGACGCCGACGAGCCCTAGCGATGCCTTGTACAAAGCAGGTCACCCCTTTAGGTAGTGGGGACGCTGTGAACGCACCCGAGCGCGAGCAAACAACTCGGACCAACATACGATTATCCCATCAAGTATGTCGGCATCCAGGCGAGAAACGGTTAGCCTTTGCCCCAGAACAGCTCCCGAATCGAGGGGCCGGCGTCGTCCGGTTCGTCGGCAAAACGCTCGGCCAGGCCAGAGCTGGTGCCGGTCGAAGCCGAGGGGTCCCCCTCCGCGGAGTCCCACTGCGGGTCTGCTGCGTCCTTCCCGGACACCGGCCACCGCGGCTCGACGGCCTCGTGGAGACGGGTGCTGTCGTCGGAACCCTCGTCGCCACGGACCAGCGGGACGATCTCGTAGTCCAGCTCCGCCCCTCCCTCGCCGTCGGCACCCTCGGCCGAGTGCGACCCTTCCTGGTACCCCTCGGCCTGCGCCTCGGGGCCGGGATCGCCGGCCTCAGGAATGCTGTGCCGCGGGAAGGTACCGACCTCCTCCGGTGCCGGCATCCGCTCGATCGCCTGGCGCTGCTCCTCGACAAACACCCGGGCCCGCTGGTGATGCTCCGCGTACAGCGCGCGCAGCTGCTGGATGCGCACCTCGAGCTCGTCGATCTGAGCCTGGGCCGCCGCCAGCATGGCGTTGCCCTTCGCCGACGCGTCGGCCTCGATCTTGGCGGCCGCCCGCCGGGCCTCGGCCAGCGACCCGGCCGCCTGCTGCTCGGCCTCGGCGACGGCCTCGTCGGCGGCCTTCTGCGCGGCGATCAGGGTGCGGCGCAGCAGGTTCTCGGTGCCGCGCAGCTCGTCGGCTCGCGCCTCGCGGACCTCGCTGGCGGTCCCTGCCGCCGCGGACACCGCCTGCGCGGCCTGCAACTGGAGGGTGGCCCCGTCGAGCGCCCGGCGGGTCTGCTCCAAGTTCCGTTCGCTCTCGGCCAGGGTCCGGCGGAGGGTGTCGACCTGTCCCTCAAGCTCGCGGACCCGCTCGGTGCCGGCCCCGCCGCCGTGGGGCGCCTGAGCGAGCTGGCGGCGCAGCGTGTCGACCTGGCCTTCCAGTTCCCGGACCCGCTCCGAGGTGTCCTCACCGCCACCGCCCTGGCTGCGCAAGGCGACGAACGTCGCCGCCACCTCGTCGAGGAAGAGATCAACCTCCTCGTGGTTGTAGCCCCGCCAGGCGTCGTGGAACCGTTTCTTCTCAATATCCTCAGGCGTCAGGCTCATTCCGCCACCTCCGAAAACGCCTAGGTGTAAATGTAGGCGATGTAAATAATAAAGAACCAGACGAGGAACGCGAGGTCGATCGGGAAGTTGAACGGCTGGGGGACGACCTTGCGCAACGCGTCGACCGGTGGGTCGGTAAGCCCGTAGATCAGGTCAAAGAACGGCCGGACCCCCGACGACGGCGACCAGCCAGGCTTGACGAAGGGCACGAACGACATGATCACGCGTACCCACAAGATGATGATGTAGGCGAGCAGCAGGTTGTGGATGATGCTCAAAGCTGTCCCCGGTATGCGTCAGAACTCATCAAAGAAGCCCCGCTCCATCAGCCTCCGCCGTTCCTCGGCGGACACCTCCACGTTGGCAGGCGTGATCAGGTAGACGCGGGGAGCCAACCGCTGAACCCTACCTTCCAGCCCGTAGGCAAGGCCAGAAGCGAAGGCGGTCAGCCGCTTGAACAGGTCCTCCTCGATGCCCTGGAGGTTCATGATCACCGGCACTGATGCGCGGAGCTTGTCGCCGATCTCCTTGGCGTCGTCGTAGGCCCTCGGTTCAACGATGTGCACCTGGCCGAGCGACTTCGGCTGCGGCGGCGGGGCCGGTGGGTGCCCCCTGGGCGCAGGCTGGGACGCGGGTGCCGGGTCCCGGCTGATCTTGCGGATGGTCGACGGGTTCTCCTGGCGCGGGGGCTCCTCGTAGGCCTGCATCTCCTCGTCGAGGTCGTCCTCTTCGACGAGGCCCAGGTACAGCAACGTCTTCCTCCACACGCCCATTGATGTCACCTTCCCCTCACCTTCATATGAGGACCTTCACCACGAGGAACCTTCACCACGAGGACCTTCACTCCCTCAGGGCCCGAATATAGCTTCACCGATCCGCACAATGGTTGCTCCCTCCTCCACCGCCACCTCGTAATCCTGGCTCATACCCATGGAGAGTTGATGGAGGCGCAACTCCGGGTAGCGCCGGGCGGCGTCGTCGCGGAGGCGGGCGAGCTCACGGAAGAACGGCCTGGCCCGATCGGGGGCGTCGACCCGGGGGGCCATGGCCATCAGACCGGTCACCCGCAGCGAGGGCAGTCCCGCCACCGCCTCCAGCATGGGCGCCAGGCAGGACGGCTTGACGCCGCCCTTGGCCTCCTCCCCGGACACGTTCACCTCGATGAGCACCTCCACTCCGGCTCCGCCCCCAGCACCGCCGGAGTCGCGGGCGCGGCGGTCGATCTCGCTCGCCAACTCCGGCCGGTCGACGGAGTGGATGCAATGCACCCAGCCGACCAGGTACTTCGCCTTGTTGCGCTGCAACCTGCCGATGAAGTGCCACCGGGCCACCCCCGGGAGCAAGCTGCCGACTTCCTTATACTTCGCCACAGCCTCCTGCACCCGGTTTTCCCCGAGATCCCGCTGCCCGGTCGCAAGCGCCAGCCGGATCGAGGCGACGTCGAAGCCCTTGCTGACCGCGAGCAGGGTAACCTCGCCGGGGTCGCGGCCGGCCCGGCCGGCTGCCGCGGCGATCCGTTCCCGCACCGCAGCGATCCGATCTGCGATCGGCGACGAACTCATCGCGGCGTCCCCTCCTCGCCGTCCAGCCAGGCGATCAAGGCCTGGCGTCCGGTCGCCCCCAACTGCGCAGCGTCCCGGCGGTGGGAGAAGAAGCGGCGGTCGCAGGCGGTACATGGCACGTCGACCGGGCCGGCGAGGCGGACACCGGCCCCGGCGAGCGCGGCGGCCGACGCCGCTCTCAGATCGAAGTGCAGCGACCCGCCGACCATGACCCGGCAATCCGGGGCTTGCGGAAAGCGGGCGGCGAACGCCTCAGGCACCTCCGGGCCGACTTCGTAGCAGCACGGCCCGATGCACGGCCCGATCCAGCCTTCGAGCGCGGAACCGCCGCCCTCGAGCGCGGAACCGCCGCCCCCGGCCGCTCGCGCCCGCTCGGCGCCGGCGGCGACAACGCCGCGGCACAGCCCACGCCAACCGGCATGGACTGCGGCCACCACGCCGGCTCCCGCCAGCGCGATGGGCACGCAGTCGGCGGTGAGGATCGCCACCGGCGTGCCCGGCTCGGTCGTGACAATCGCATCGGCCTCGGCGGGCGCAACGCCTCCCGCCCCGGTGACCACCACGGCGCACCCATGCACCTGGCGGGCCGTCGCCCAGCCGGCCGGGATGCCGAGCGCCGCGGACACCGCCCGCCTGTTGCGCTCGACGTCGGCCGGCTCGTCGCCGCTGGCGCTGCTCAGGTTCAGCGAGTCGAACGGGGCCCGGCTCACACCGCCAAGCCGGGTCGTGAAGACCACCTTGGCCCCGGTCACCGGCGCGACCAGCCCGTGCAGGCCCCCACCGAGCGGAGACTCCTGAAGTCTCAAGCTCTGGTCGAGGTTAACAGGTGCGCCGCCCGGTCCCGGGGCCCGTAGCTACCCAGTTACGTCCGGCGGAGGAAGCTTGGGATATCGAGGTCCTCGTCTTCGTCGGCGTCGAAGATGTAGGTGGGCTCGCGGGGCTCGGCGACTTCCCGCTCCGGCTCCCGGGCGTAGACCGGCTCGGGGGCGTAGCTGGGCTCGGCGCCGCCGAACGGCTCGAGGACGTAGTCCTCGCCCTCCACCGGGTCCAGGTCCAGGACGCTGACCCGGGACGAGGTCAACGGGGCCTCGATCGGCTGGGTGATCCAGCGGTCGAAGCCGGAGGCGATCACGGTCACGCGCACCTCGTCGCCCAACTGGTCGTCGACGACAGCACCGAAGATGATGTTGGCGTCCGGGTGCGCCGACTTCGCCACGATCTCGGCAGCCTCGTGCACCTCGAACAACCCCAGATCGCTGCCACCGCAGATGTTGAGCAGGACCCCCCGGGCTCCCTCGACCGACGCTTCCAGCAGCGGGGAGGAGATGGCGTTCCGGGCGGCCTCGGCGGCCCGGTTCTCGCCCCGGGCGGTACCGATGCCCATCAGCGACGACCCGGCGTTGGTCATGATCGTCTTGACGTCGGCGAAGTCCAGGTTGATCAGGCCGGGCGTGGTGATCAGGTCGGTGATGCCCTGCACGCCCTGCAGCAGCACCTCGTCGGCCATCTTGAACGCCTCGAGGACCGAGGTGGTCTCGTCGCAGACCTGGAGCAGCCGGTCGTTCGGGATGATGATCAGGGTGTCGAGCTTGTCCTTCAGGCTCATGATCCCCTGCTCGGCGACCACCGCCCGGCGGCGGCCCTCGAACGAGAACGGCCGGGTGACGACACCGATGGTGAGGGCTCCGAGCGACTTGGCGATCTCGGCGACGACCGGCGCCCCGCCGGTCCCGGTGCCACCGCCCTTGCCGGCGGTGATGAACACCATGTCGGCGCCCTTCAGCACCTCCTCGATCTCATCCCGGTGCGCCTCGGCGGCCTGCCGCCCGACCTCCGGGTCCGCCCCGGCCCCCAGGCCGCGGG
>DAIQBQ010000226.1:0-5545 GCA_036781065.1 Actinomycetota bacterium | reverse complement strand
CCGGCCCCGGAGGCGACGTGCGCCTCGACCAGCTGCCGCGGGTCCATCCGGTAGATGTGGTCGGCCCCGAAGACCAGGATGTGCTCCGGGCGCTCGTCGTAGACCAGGTTGAGGTTCTGGAAGATGGCGTCGGCCGACCCGGAGAACCACCGCGGCCCGCGGCGCATCTGGGCCGGGACGGTGGCGACGTAGTCGCCCACCATCGTCGACAGCCGCCATGCCTGCGAGATGTGCCGGTCGAGGCTGTGGCTCTTGTACTGGGTCAACACGACGATATGACGCTCGCCCCCGTTGACCAGGTTCGACAGCACGAAGTCGATCAGCCGGTAATGGCCGCCGAACGGGACGGCCGGCTTGGCCCGGTCGGCAGTGAGCGGGCTGAGCCGCTTGCCTTCCCCGCCGGCGAGCACCATGGCGAGTGTGCGCTGTCGCATTGTCCACGCAGAATAGACGGGCTAAAGCAAAGTAACCATGCAGCCTCCAGCAAACGTCGGGTCCTGGCCCCGGCCGGTCAGGCCGACACATAGGGGAGAGCGTGGAGGCTCGCATGGAGCGGTTGATCGAGGCCGAGCGCGGCGTCGTCTCGGTGCGCTGGTTCGGCGCCGGCTGCGCCCTGTTCCAGGTCGCCGCCAGTAGCTGGGCGGCCGGCCCGGGCGCGCCGGGCTACCTGCTCCCCGTCGCGCTGGGCCTGATCGTCGGGCTGGCGGCGTTCAATCTCGTGCTGATGCGCTGGCTCCGCCGGCGGAGCGCGGCCGCCCCGCTGTCCCTCCTGCGGCGGGCCGGGGCGCTGGCCCTGGTCATCGACCACGTCTTCCTGATCAGCCTGGTCTGGCTGTACAGCAACGAGTCGAACACCGCCATCTGGACCCTGCTGCTGGTCCTGCCGATGGAGGCGGCGCTCCGCTACGAGACGCCGGGGGCGCTGCTCAGCATCGGCGTCGTTGCCGTGACAGAGGTCGCCCGGCAGGCGATCCGCTACCCGTCGACCCTCGGCGTCGGGGCGGTGACCAGCGTCACCTTCCGGCTGGGGATCCTGACGCTGATCGGCCTGCTGGCCGGCCTGATGATCCGCAACCGCAACGACGAGCGCACCGAGGTCGAGCGCCGCGCCGCCCAGCTGGAGGAGCTGGCGGCGGAGCAGGCCGAGCTGGCGGTGCACGACCCGCTGACCGGACTAGCGAACCGGGAGCTGTTCCGCCAGCGGGTGGCCGCTGCGGTGGCGGCGGCCGCCGAGTCCGGCATCCGGGCGGCGGTGATGCTGATGGACCTCGATCGGTTTAAGGAGATCAACGACACCCTGGGCCACCACAACGGCGACCGGGTGCTGACCGTCCTGGCCGGGCGCCTCGCCGGCAAGGTCGGCGAGGGCTCGACCGTGGCCCGCCTCGGCGGCGACGAGTTCGGCATCCTGTTCCCGACGATGAGCGACCCGCTCGGGGCGGTCGCCTCCGCCCGGGACGTCCTGGAGCTGCTGGAGGAGCCGGTGGCGGTCGAGGGGCTGGCGCTGCACATCGAGGCCAGCATCGGCGTCGCCGTCTACCCCGAGCACGGGGAGGACGCCGACCAGCTGATCCAGCGGGCCGATGTCGCCCTCTACGTGACCAAGGCCTCCCAGGACGGGGTCGGGCTGTACTCGGCCGCCCGGGACGGCTACCGGCCGAGCCGGCTGGCGCTGATGGGCGAGCTGCGCCGGGCGCTGGACAACGACGAGCTGACCCTGTACTACCAGCCCCAGCTCGACCTGGCCTCCGGCCGGGTGCGCAGCGTCGAGGCGCTGGTCCGGTGGCGGCACCCGGCCCGCGGGCTGGTGCTCCCCGACGAGTTCATCCCGCTCGCCGAGCGCACCGGGCTGATCCGGCCGCTGACGCTGCAGGTGCTCGACATGACCGTCCGGCAGTGGGCCGAGTGGCGCCGCCAGGGGAGGAACCTTGAGGTCTCGGCCAACCTCTCGGCCCGCAACCTGCACGACCCGGACCTCGCCCACGAGGTCTCCCGCCTGCTCTGGAAGGGCAAGATCCCGCCGGGCCAGCTGACCCTCGAGATCACCGAGAGCGCGGTGATGGGCGACCCGGGGCGGGCGCTCGACCTATTGCCCCGGCTGCGCGGCATGGGCCTGCGGCTGTCCATCGACGACTTCGGGACCGGCTACTCGTCGCTCGCCTACCTGAAGCAGATGCCGGTCGGGCAGGTCAAGGTCGACCGCTCGTTCGTCACCCACGTCCACCAGGACGCCACCGACGCGGCGATCGTCCGGGGCACCATCGACCTCGCCCATAACCTCGGCCTCGAGGTCGTCGCCGAGGGGGTCGAGACCGCGCAGGCGTGCGAGACGGTGCGGTCACTCGGCTGCGACGTCGCCCAGGGGTGGTGGCTGAGCAAGCCGCTCCCGGCGGCCCAGCTCACCGCCTGGCTGGACAGCCGGCAGGAGCGCACCGGGCGCAACGCGCTCGCCTGACTAGCCGCCGAAAATCGCCTGACCGTGCAGGCCGGCTCAGGCCTCGGTCCCGATCTTCACCGGTTCGTCGTCGTAGGTCCAGTCCGGCCGCTTGTGCGGGTAGTGCGAGTCGTAGGTGAACTCCCCGGTGGCCGGGTCGAAGTCCACCAGCTTGGGGATCGCCAGCTCCCGGGTGAACGGGCAGCCGACCTCGATGTGCGCCTCGACCTCGCCGGTGAAGATCCGCAGGATGGACTGGATCAGCACCGACTCCGCCTGCGGCACGTAGCACCGGTTGCCGTCGGTGACCTTGTTGCACGCCTGCAGGGCATTGTTCACGTCGATCCGGCTGGCCTTCCCCGCCTCCAGGTCCTTCAGGATCCGGGTGATGATCTCCGACTGCGTCTTGCACGGCACGCACTGGCCGCAGGACTCCACGTGGAGGAAGTTGGAGAACATCACCGCCGCCTTGATCATGCAGGCGGTGTCGTCGTAGACGGTCCAGCTCCCCGACCCGAGGCCGGAGCCGATCGACGAGATCGATTCGTAGTCCATCGGAAGGTCAAAGTAGGCCGGGGGGATGACCGGCTGCGACACCCCCGGGACGATGGCCTTGAACTCCCGTCCGGGCAGCGGCCCCCCGCAGATGTCGTAGAGCAGGGTCCTGGTCGAGATGCCGAGCGGCAGCTCGTAGATGCCGGTGCGCTGGATGTCGCCGCACATCGTGAAGATCATCGTGCCCGGCGAGCGGTCGGTGCCGACCGAGCGGAACCACTCCGGACCGTTGCGGACGATGCCCGGGACGTTCGACAGCGTCTCGACGTTGTTGACGATGGCCGGGTGCGGGTTGTTGGGGTCGGCCAGGATCCCTTGCATGTAGGTCGGCAGGATCCGGGGCATCGGCGCCCGGCCCTCGATGACCTCCAGCAGGCCTCGCTCCTCACCGAACAGGTACTCGTCCGGGCCCAGCCGCAACTCGATGTCGACCGGGCCAAGCATGCCGGCCTCCTTCATTTCCTTGAGGGCACGCTCCATCGCCTTGACCTGCGGGTGGAAACGGCGCTTCAGGGCGACGAAGGCGGCGCTGACCCCGGTGGCGTAGGCGGCGATCGCCACACCCTCGAAGACCTGGTAGGGGTTGCGCAGCATCAGCAGGCGGTCCTTGAAGGTGGCCGGCTCGCCTTCGGCGCCGTTGCAGCACAGGTACTTGGTCTTCGAGGGGTCGGCCCGCATCGACTGCCACTTGATCCCGGTGGGGAACCCGGCGCCGCCGCGGCCGCGGAGGCCGGCGCGCTTGACCATGTCGATGAGTTCCTGTGGGGGCACCTGCAGGGCGATCTCCAGGGCGTCCCCGCCGCCCCGGCTGATGTACTCGTCGAGGGACTCGATGACCTTTTCAGGCAGGACTCGGTTCGTGATCACGTACGGGGTGGCGGCGTCGCCGCCCGTCGCAACGCTTGCGTCCGATGCCTCGGCCACCTGATGTAACCTCCTCACCTTTGTAGGTAGTTGTCGCGGAGCAGATTAGTCGAAACGTGCCTGAAACCAGGCGATGCGGGGGCGTCGATGGATGACCGTGAGATCGACCTCCTGGTCGTGGGGGCAGGGCCGACCGGCATCGCCGCCCTCTTCCAGGCGAGGCTGGAGGGGATCCCGGCGGTGGCGATCGATGCCGGGCCCGGACCGGCGGCCTCGGTCCGCCAGTACCTGAACGGCCTGGTCCTGATCTCCCGCCCGACCGATTACGAGGTCGCCGGTATCCCGCTCGACTGCCGCGACCCCAACCAGTTGACCCGGGAGGAGGTGCTGCACTACCTGGGCCGGGTGGTCAACTACGGCGACCTGGATATCAGGGCCGGCGAGTCGTGCCTGGAGCTGACGCCGGGGGACGGCAAAGGGCCGGTCCTGGTGCGGACGTCCCGGGGCGAGTGGCGGGCGCGCAACGTGATCGTCACCGCCTGGTACCGGCGGCGCCCTCCCCCCGAGTCGCTGCTGGTGCCGGGGTGCGGAGTCCGGGTCATCGAGGCGCTGCGCGACGGCATCGAGGCGGCCGGCTCGGCGACCGTCATCCTCGGCGGGGGCCTCTCCGCCTTCGAGCAGGCCACCGCGGTGATGATCCACGGCCAGCCGGTGACGATCGTGTCCCGCCACCCGCTGCCGCGGGCGTTCCGCACGCCGCACTTCGAGGCGCTCCTCTCCTCGACCGGCTCGGCGGTCGTCGAGCAGGCGTCCGACCTGGCCCTCGGGGAACGATCGCTCGGCTACCGGGCAGGCGGGGAGCAGCGGTCGGTCCCGTGCGAGGTGCTGGTGCTGTGCCTCGGCCAGGAGGTCGACCTGGGGGTGCTGGGGATGCTGGTCAGCGCCGGGGTGCTGGACCAGGGAGAGGTCGCCCGCGTGATGGCCGCACCGACGCCGGACAGCATGATCCGCCACGGGCGCACGATTGGCGAGGCGATCGGTGCCGCCCTGCAGGCCTGGCCCGACTTCCGCACCCGGCTGATTGGCGGGGTGGGCGGGATCCGGCTCGCCGGCGGCGGCCTGCACATCGGCGGGGCGCACTCCGGGGTCAAGGTCTCGATCCACACCGCCGAGGTGGCGGTCCGGGACATCGCCGGGCGGCCGTTGCCCGCGCACCTGGCGCCCTCCCCGCCGTTGCCGCTGCCGATGGCGCTCGCCCGCTGCGTCCAGCTCCCGCCCGCCGAGACGGCGCCGGAGCTGCTCGGCCCACTTCACCCGCTGCGGATCACCTCCTGGACCCGGACCGCCATGGCCCTGCGCAGCCGGGACAACTTCGAGGCGGCGCCCCAGCCGGCGGCGCCGGACCGCCAGGGACCGGCCGCTGGCGGCGGGTGGTCCCCCTACCTGCTGGCACCGCAGCCCGGGGACGCCCGGGTCGGCCGGATCCTGGCGCTGTCGGACGGGTCGCACTCGGTCGGCGACCTCGCCAGGGAACTGCGCGACGGTTTCCCGGGCGGGATCCGCCAGCTCGCCGGCCCGCTGCGCTTCCTGTGGCAGAACAACGCCCTGACCTGGCTACCGCCGGTGGGCGGGCTCTTCCCCACGTCGTCGCTACCTACCTGGCCCACCCGCTGAACGACCTCAACCGCACCG
>DAIQBQ010000225.1:0-5547 GCA_036781065.1 Actinomycetota bacterium | reverse complement strand
ACGGGATCAGGCCCTGCGGCCGGAAGATCATCAGGATGACCAGCAGGCCCCCGAAGTAGATGAACAGGTCGGTAGGAGGGATGCGGCCGCGGAGGAACTGTGGCGCCCACTGCAGCACGGCGGCCCCGACCATCGGCCCGATCAGCCCGCCCATCCCGCCGAAGATCACCAGCACCAGCACCAGCACCGAGTTGGTGAACGAAAAGCTCAGCGGGTCCATGAAGTTGTTTTTGGCGGCGAACAGTACTCCGGCCAGGCCGGAGGTCGATGCCCCGATGGCGAACGCCAGGATCTTGTACTTGAGGGCGTTGATGCCCGACGCCTCGGCGGCCACTTCGTCCTCCCGGATCGCGGTCCAGGCACGGCCCACCTTGGAGTTTTCCAGCAGGTGGAAGGCGGCAAAGGCGACGACGACGAAGATCAGCAGCAGGTAGTAGTAGGGCAGCGAATCCAGGCCCCACAGGTAGTGGATCCCGAGCAGGTTGATGGCGAAGTGGGGCACGCCGACCACCCCCGCCGACCCCCCGGTGACGCTGGTCATGTTGACCGCCACGATCTGGATGATCTCGCCGAAGCCGAGGGTGACGATCGCCAGGTAGTCGCCGCGCAGCCTGAGGGTCGGGGCGCCGAGCACGACGCCGGCGATCATCGCCGCCAGCACCGCCAGCGGGAGGATCCAGAACGGGTTGAGGTGGATCGGGGGGTGCACCGGCAGCGACCCGCTCCAGTAGGCGGTCGAGTAGGCCCCGATGGCGAAGAAGGCGATGTAGCCCAGGTCGAGCAGGCCGGCGAAGCCGACGACGATGTTGAGCCCCATCGCCAGGAGCACGTAGATGCCGATCTGCGAGACCAGCACCTGCTGCCAGTAGGTCGACAGCGTTCGCGGGTAGACGATGGCGATGATCAGGAGCACACCGTAGGCGGTGAGCCGGCGCCTGCGGTCGCCGAGCAGCCTGCGCCGCACCATGGCCAGCCCCGACTTCGCGCGGTCGACCTGGCCGCCGAACCGGGCCCCACCCTCGAACAGTCCCCACAGCACCAGACCCAACACCACGAAGACGAAGACCCGGGGGTGCTTGAGTGACCCGGAGAACCCGGCGACCAGGGCATTGTTCTGCCCGGGTGGGCCGGTGACGACCGCGGCAAGCAACGCCACCAGCACGCAGGCGAACAGCCGGCGCACCGGCCCCGACTGCCGGATGCCGTTGAGGCGGCCACGCAATCCAGTGCGCCGGGCGGTTGCCTCCGCCATCAGGCCGACCTCCCGAGGCGCTCGCCCAGGATGCCGGTCGGCCGCACCATCAGCACGACGACCAGGATGCCGAAGGCGATCACATCCCGCCAGTCGGTGTTGATGCAGGCCACCGACAGGTTCTCGACGACGCCGAGGATCAGGCCGCCCAGCATTGCCCCCCGGACGTTGCCGATCCCGCCGAGCACCGCCGCGGTGAACGCCTTGATGCCCGGGGTGAAGCCCATCGTGTAGACGACCCCGGTACCGACCCCGAACAGGAACCCGGCCGCCCCGCCCAGGATGCCTCCGATGACGAAGGTCTGCGAGATCACCCGGTCGATGTTCACTCCCATGAGGCTGGCGGTCTCGGCGTCCTGGGCGACCGCCCGGATGCCCTGGCCGAGCCGGGTCCGGGCGACCAGCTGGTCGAGCAGGATCAGCATCACCAGCGCGGCAGCGGCCAGCACCACGTAGTAGGTCTGCACGGCCGACCCGAAGACGGTGAACATCGGCCCGTTGGTGAACGGGGCAGGCACGGCGGCGGCGTTGTGGCCGAACTCCTTGCCCGCCAGGTTGAAAAGGAAGTAGGAGGCACCGATGGCGCTGATCAGGAAGGCCAGCTTGGGCGCCCGCCGCCGGCGGAGCGGCCGGTAGGCGACCCGCTCCAGGGCGAAGGCCACGCCGCCCCCGGCTGCCGCCCCGCCCACGATCCCGATGAGGACAAGCACCACCGAGGCGGCCCCGTGCGGCGTCTTGCCGGCGCCGATGAGGGCGTCCATCAGGAACAGCCCGGCGAAGCCCCCGCTCATGAATACCTCGCTGTGAGCGAAGTTGATCAGCTGGAGGACCCCGTACACCAGCGTGTAGCCGAGCGCGATCAGCGCATAGAGGAAGCCGTTGGCGAGCCCGGAGATGAAGAGGTTCCAGAAGTTCTGGGCGAGGCACATGGGGCGAAGGAGGGCCGGGTCCCGTCAGGACACGCAGGGACCCGGCCCGAAGCTCACGCTGCTAGGGGGTTGCCATTGCGGTCGGGCTGGCCGAGGCGGTCGAGGTCGGGGCGCCCGGACTTGAGCCCGTCGAGCCCCCGGGCACGAGGCTGCTGACCAGACCGAGCTGGGTCAGGTTGGCGCCCTCGACCTTGTAGATGTACACGGCCTGGCCGGCGATGTCGCCGGTGGTGGTGAACTTGATCTGCTTCGTGATGCCGGGGTAGTCCACCGAGGCGATCGCGTGGACGATACCGGCCCGGGTGATGGTGCCGGTCATCCCCTTCATCACCGAGATCACGGCGTTCGTGGCGTCATACGACTCCGCCGCGTAGGTGCCCGGCTGCTGGCCCGGGTAGGCCTGGCTGTAGGCCGTGTCGAACGCCTGGCCCTGCGTCGAGGCAAGCGTCGTGGCGCAGGCGCAGCTGGCCAGGATCCCCTGGGCGACGGCCTGCCCGGCCTGGGTGATCAGCTGGCTGTTCTCGGCGCCGTCGTCGGTCATGATCGTGCCCTTGTAGCCGGCGGAGTTCAGCGCCTTCACGAACAGTGCCAGGTCGCAGTAGTAGCCCCCGTAGAACAGCGCCCCGGCCTTGGAGGAGACGACCTCGGAGGCGAGCGCCGGGTACTCGGTCGAGCTCCCGCTGCCCGCCTGGCACTGGGTGGTGCCCGGAGCCGTGTTGTTGGTAACCACCTTCAGGCCATCGCCCTGGGCGTCGCTGGCAAAGGTGGCCGCGAGCGGCTGGCCGTAGGCACTCGCGTCGTTGACCACGTAGACGCTGGTTGGCTTGACCACCTTGGCCATGTAGGAGGCGTCGGCGGAAGCCTGGATGTTGTCGTTGGCGACGACCCGGAAGAAGTTGGTCCAGCCATGGGTGGTCAGCGTCGCCAGGGTGGCCGACGGGCTGATCGACGCGAGCCCGGCCTGCTGGAAGTCCGGCTCGGAGGCCTGCGTGGCCCCGGAGAACGCCGGCCCGATGACCGCGACGACGTTGTGGTCATCGATCAGCTTCGTGGCAGCCGTCGGGGCGACGTCCGCCGACCCCTGGTCGTCCTCGTCCTCGAATTTCAGCGTGAACGGCAGCGTGCCGAAGCCGCTGGTGCCGGCGTTGGCTTGATTGACGGCGAGCTTCACCGCGTTGTCCATGTAGATGCCCAGCTGCTGGTTCCCGCCGGAGAGCGGGCCTTGGTAGGCAATCGTGTAGGTGGGCTTGGTGGACGACGGCGTCGACCCCGTGCCAGTGTTCGCTTTCTTCGCGCAGGCGGTCAGCATGAATGCAAGCGACCCGATCAGGGCACCGACGAGCTTGACGCCCCGGCTTTGGAACATTGGCCCACCTCCCTTGAGCGACCCTCCTATGCGACCGCCCGGTGTGCCAGTGGCCCCATCGGATCGGCCGCCCCGGCAAACAGGCCGCGACCATACATCTCCCGGAGCGCATCAGGAAAGTGGGGAGTGAATCGGGCAATGCCGATGAGCCGGAGGCGAGCGACGGGCGGCGGGGGCCCGGAGCGGATCTCCGGCGGGTGTCAAGGGACTGCCGGATCCAGGTGGCACCCCTCGCTACGCTTTTGTGCGTAAAAACCGTCAAATATGCGCGGTTTTTGCACACAAAAGACCTGGAAGGCGAAGTGCCGGCAGAGCCTGCACGCCCTTCTGGGCAGTATGAGGATCGCTCGCTAACGCGCTAGCCGGAGATGATGACCTGCTTGTTCGGCCCAGCCCCGCCACCGGCGCCACCCGCACCGCCGGGCCCGCCGAAGCGGAACGTGCCGCCCGTGAAGCCACCGGCCCCGCCGAACCGCCCGGTGCTGTTGGAGCTGGACGAAGGCACCGACTGCGACTCGTCGGCCAGCACCACCGGGGTTCCCTTGCCGATGCCCGACACGATCTGGGTGTAGACGCTGCCGACCACCCCGACGACCACCGGCTTCTCGGTCTCCTGGCCGGCGGCGAGCTCGATCACGTAGGAGCGGTTGACCCCGGTGGTGTGCACGGCCGAGGTCGGCACGACGAGGGCGTCGGTGGCCTGGGCGACGTCGACGGTCACCCGGGCGGTTGCCCCGTTGGCCGCCCCGGGGGCGCCGGAGTTCAGGGCGACCACCATCGGGTAGGTGATGCTGCTCGACGTGGCGTTGACCGGGCCGACCCGGCTGACCGTCCCGCTGATCGTCCCTGAGGCGCCGTCGACGGTCACCTGTGCGGTGTCGCCGACCGCCACCTGGGCGACCTGGCTGCTGGTCAGCGACGAGGTTGTCTGGAAGCTGCCGGAGTTGACGACCGTGATCGTGTCGGCGGTCGAGCCTGCTGGCACCGTCTGGCCCGGGCTCAGGTTGACCGAGGCGACCGTCCCGGCGATGGGGGCGGTCAGCTGGGCGTCGTCGAGCGACTGCTGGGCCTCGACCACCGTTGCCTCGGCCGTGTCGATCGCCGACTGGTCGGAGGCAAGCTGCTGGGGGCTGTTGCTCGCCGCAGAGCTGGCCCCGGCGGAGCCGGACCCGCTGTGGCCGGGCGAGGCGGACGGGGAGCTCCCGCCGTTACCCGGTGCACCGCTGCCCCCAGCACCGGACCCACCGGACCCGCCGGGCCCGCCGGACCCGGACCCGGTCCCGGCAGCGCCCGATCCGGACCCGGTCCCGCCCTTGCCGGTTGCCGGGCCCGACGGGCTCGGCTGCGGGCTGGGCTGGCCGTGCCCGGTGACCGAGGAACCGCCGCCCCCGGACCCCGTCCCCGAGGGGGAGGGCGAGGGGCCGGGCGCCGGGCCGGAGCTGGCCAGCGCCGCCAGCACCTCCGAGAGCGTGTCCTCGGCGCTGGCGAGGTTCTGCTGGTCGGCCGACACCTGGTTCTCAGCCGTCTCGGCCTGGGTGAGCGCCGCTGAGCAGGCGGCGGCGTCCGGCCCGGTCGACGCGGTGCCGGATACCGGGCTGCCCGCTGTGGTGGTGACCGGGCTGGTCACGGTCCCGGTCGGCGACGAGGTGGCGGCGCAGGCGGTTCCGGCAGCGGCGAGGTCGGCCGCCGCGGTCTGCAGGTCGGCGTCAGCGGTTTGCTGGGCGTCGACGACCGCCTGCTGGGCTTGCGGCAGGCTGGGCAGGCTGGTCGACCCGGTGTCGGCCAGGAGCACCGCCCCCCCGGCATCGCCGCTGCTCCCGGTGGCGTACGAGGTCGTCGTCGCTTCCCCGGACTCGTCCTGGCTGAGCTTGGCCTGCGCCGCCGACAGGTTGGACTGGGCGGCGGTCAGGGTGTCCTGCAGCGTCGTGGCGGTGAGCGAGGCCAGGGTCTGCCCGGCGGCTACGTGCTCGCCGACGGTGGCGCTGACCGCCGAGACGGTC
>DAIQBQ010000224.1:0-5579 GCA_036781065.1 Actinomycetota bacterium | reverse complement strand
GTCTTCTTCCTGCCGGCCAACGGCTCGTTCAATGCCGCTGCCTACCTGGCCGCGACGTCGGCCCACCAGCGCGGGGTGGTCGGCAGCGTCTGGATCCGGGGCCGCGAGAACAATCCCAGGCTGAAGGCCGGCGATGTCGTCGTCCTCGACCTCGATCACGCGTCGGCGATCCAGGCCGAGGCCATGCTGGAGGCGTTCCTCAACCGGGCTGCCGCAGCCGGCCTGCGTGTGATCGACCTGAGCGCGGCCCAGGGCGCCAGCCCGGACAGAGTATGAAGTCGGCAACACCGGCAAAGCTGCTGGTAGCGGCGGCGACCTTGACCGGGGCCTACCTGCTCCCCGCGATGGCCGCCGCCCCGGTCGGCCGCAAGGTCTTCCGCACCGTGCGCCAGCTCGACGGTGTGCCCCCGGCCGGAGCGCCCACCCGGGGGCCGGGCAGGGTCGCCCTGACCTTCGACGACGGGCCAGAGCCGAAGGCGGTCGAGGCGTTCATGGAGGCGCTGGCCGAACTCGGGGTCACCGCAACCTTCTTCCTGGTCGGCGAGCAGGTCCGGCGTGCCCCGGAGGCGGCCCGCAAGATCGTGTCCGCCGGTCACGAGGTCGCCTGCCACGGCTACCGGCACAACAACCACCTCCGGCTGGCGCCGCAGACCACCGTCCGTGACCTGACCGACGCCCGCGACGTGATCGTCAGTGAGACCGGGGCCGAGATCCACCATTTCCGGCCCCCCTACGGCGTGTTCAACCTGGCTTCCTGGCTGACCGCCGAACGGCTGGGCTGGAACCGGGTGCTCTGGTCGCGGTGGGGCCGGGACTGGGAGCCGAATGCCACCCCGGAGAAGATCCGGCAACGACTGCTCAGCAGCGTGTCCGACCGCGACGTCCTCCTGCTCCACGACGCCGAGGCGTACTCCTCGGCCGGCTCCTGGCGGCGGACGCTGGCCGCACTGGAACCGATCGTTACCGAACTGCGCGCGAACGGGTTGGAGCCGGGGCCACTCGGCGACCTCCCGCCCGGCGTCCCGGGGGCCCACCGGGCGGGGCGGTGAGCGACAGCTTGCCACCCGGGCAGGCTGTCCGGGTGCCGGGGCTGCTCACGCTGCCGGCGCTGGCTGCGCGGGTGGACAGGACGCCGCTGCTGCGCCGCTGGGACCGGCGGGCGGCGTACTGGGTCACCGGGTTGCTCGATGCGGCGATCCTCGCTTCACTGTTCAGCTCGCAGAGCCGTGGATTCGGGTTCATGGTCCTCGCCTGCGCCGCCTTTGTCCTGCTCATCGGCATGGAGGCGGTCAGGCCGTGCCTGGACCGGCGGGCGGTGCTCTGGTCGAGCGTGGCCCTGTTGGTCGTCGCCATGGTCGTCGCCCCGCTGGCCTCCGACGACGTCTGGTCCTACGCCATGTACGGGCACATGGTCGCCCACTACCACGCCAACCCGTACACCGTTTCGCCGCTCAATTTCTCGGGCGACCCCTGGTTCTGGCGGGTCTCGGTGTGGTGGCAGGACACGAGATCGGTCTACGGCCCCCTGTTCACCGGGGTGTCGGCCCTCGGCATGGCGATCGCCGGCAACTCGGCGCTGGTGGCCCGGCTGTTCTTCCAGCTGCTCACCGGCGGCTCGATCCTTGCCGCCCTGGCGCTCATGGACCGCCGCGGTGCCGAGCCCGGGGCGCTGGCGTTCCTCGGCCTTTCCCCGATGATCATCGTCGACGTCGTCAACGGGGGGCACAACGACGCCCTCGTCGGGCTGGGCGCCCTGGCCGCCGTCGTGGTCCTCACCCGGTCATCGCCCCGGTGGCGGCTTGTTTCCGGCGCGCTGTTCGGCCTCGCCGCGTTGATCAAGCTGATCGCGCTCCTTCCGGCTGGCGCGTTGGCGGTGTGGCTGTGGTACCGGCCGGGGCCCGCGGGCGAGCGTCGCCGCGACGCAGTGACCTTCGCCGCCGTGGTGGCGGCGATCACGGCTGCGGGCTACCTGCTGTTCGGCGGTGTGCACGCCCTGTCGCCGGTCCAGGATGCCTCCCGCATGGTCGACCAGTGGTCACTCTGGGGCTGGTTGGGGCACCTGATGCCCGCCTCCCCGACTGGCGCCGGACCGCTCGGCGGCCTGGCGGTCCTGCCCGTGCCGAAGCGATGGCTGACCGGCCCGGCCCGTTTCCTCGGCACCGGAGGGGTGGGCGCCGTGGCCTTGCTCGGCATCGTCGCGTTCCGGCGGGACCGCCGGGCGTCGGCGACGGTGGGGGCGTCGGTGCTCGCCTTCGTGCTGGTCACCCCGTACATCCAGCCCTGGTACCTGGCGGCGATGCTGCTGCCGCTCGCCTGGCAGTGGCGCTCCCGGCTGGCGCTGGTCGGGATGCTCTACTCGCTGGTGCTCTTCCTGGCCGACGCCTGGCTGAACTCGACCGGCCTGCTGCGCACCCTGTTCCGCCTCCCGCTGTCGACGGTGTACCCGGTGTTCCAGATCCTGGCGCTGGCCGCACTCATCGCCCTGGAGGTCCAGGCGCTCGGGTACCGGCGCCGGCGGCCCACCCGGCCCCCCGGCCCGGCCGGCATCCCGGCCGGGCTCACTGCTGCATGATGCCGGCCAGTTCGAAGTGCATCGGGTCCGGCGGGTAGAAGACCCCGCCCCAGCGGAACCCCCAGCTCTCGAAGATCTGCACCAGCCGCGGGTCCTGGTGCGACGACCCGCCCTCAGGGTTCTCGTTCCGGTTCAGGTCGATGGCGATGCCCCAGGCGTGGTAGGAGAGGCCCCTCGACGGGTCGCTGTCCACGTAGCGGGCCTGCCAGCAGTTGCCGACGTGCTGGTGGTACTCGGAGGCGTTGATCAGGCCGGCCAGGCCCTCGTCCTGGAGCTCGGTCAGCGCCCCCCTCAGCTGGGGGAACATCAGCTTGTTGCAGGTGACCGACCCCAGGATCGGCACGGTCTGGGTCACGATGTTGGCCCGTACCCAGGCCGGGTCCTCGTTGATCGACCCGTCGGGGTTCGGCGTGTACTTGAACGTCCCGAGCAGCTTCTCGGCGGCCGTCCCCGAGACCAGCGCCTTGTCGACCAGGGTGACCAGGGTGGTGACCGTCGAGCCGGGCAGCGCCTTTGCCACTGCCGCCTGGACCGCGGCGAGGTCCACGCCGGCGGCGGTCCCGATGATCATCGCGGTCGGTCCGGGTAGCCCCAGGCCGGTGGCCTCGGTCTGGTTGATCATCGCCTGGGCGATATTCGGCGTCCCGTTGGCCGCCAGCCCCCCCACCCGCGGCGCGAAGTTCCGGAGCGGCCCGTTGAGCGACAAGTCGGCGCCCAGGGCGACTCCGAGCACCGGCTGCTCCTCGTGGGCCAGGTAGATGTCGCCGGCGAGGAGCCCCTGCCAGACGAAGTCGGCCTGGGCGGTCACCGCCGGCGCCAGCGGGCGGAATTCCAGCGGGTCGACCCCGGCGACCGACAGCTGCCGGGTACCGCCCGGCGTGTTGGCGGTGACGTAGCCGAGGGTCACCCGGGCCGCCGCCGCCACCCCGGCGATTGCCCTGACCGCCTGCAGCTGGGCCGGCGAGAAGCCGCCGCTCCAGATCGCCTCCAGCGTGGCGGTGATCGGGGTGACCGGCGGCAGCGGGGAAGGCGAGGGGGTGACCGCTGGGCTGGGGCTGGGCCGGCCGGTGCCCTCCAGGCGGCTGGGATCGGGCGCGGCACCCCGGCCCGATGCGCACCCGGCAGCGAGCAGGGCGACGGCCGCGACCAGCGCGGCGACCGTGGCCCAGGTGCGAACAAGGGAGCCTGCGACCTGCCTGTGCAGGGGTCCCCGGCGGCCACCGCCGCCTCCTCTCCCCACAGGGCTCAAGGATACGGCCGGGGGGGCGGCCGCGCCATTCCGCGGACCGGGTCGCGCGGCGCTGGTCGGCTGGTATCCTCGGTGGCGGGACCCGGGCGGGAGCGACATGCCCGGGGGGAAGAGAGATGCGCGTCTGAAGGTGCCAGCCACAACCCAAGTCAAGGTCCTCGTCCCCGGGGATCTCCCAATGGTCGACCTGTTCGGATCTCGAGACGAGCTGCTGAAGCTGATCGAGCAGGGGTTCGACGCCGCGATCCTGGTGCGCGGCAACGAGATCACGCTGAGTGGCGAACCGCGGGAAGTCGGCCTCGTCTCCTACCTGTTCGAAGAACTGATGGAGCTGGTCGCCCGCGGCCACCCGCTGACCGCCGACTCGGTGGTCCGCTCGATCGAGATGGTGCGGACCGGAAACTTCCGGCCTTCCGAGGTGTTCTCTGACGCGTTGCTGGTCTCCCGGACAAAGTCGGTGCGGCCGAAGACGGCGGGCCAGAAGCAGTACGTCGACGCCATGCGGACGCACACGATCGTCTTCGCCATCGGCCCGGCCGGGACCGGGAAGACCTACCTGGCCGTCGCCTCGGCAATCCAGGCGCTGGCCAAGAAGGAGGTCCGCAGGATCATCCTGACCCGCCCGGCGGTCGAGGCCGGCGAGAAGCTCGGCTTCCTGCCCGGCGACATCGCGGCCAAGGTCGACCCGTACCTGAAGCCGCTCTACGACGCCCTCTACGAGATGCTCGAGCCCGAGGCGTACGCCCGGGCGATGGAGCGCGGCGAGATCGAGGTCGCGCCGCTGGCGTTCATGCGTGGCCGCACCCTGAACGACTCGTTCATCATCCTCGACGAGGCCCAGAACACCTCGCCGGAACAGATGAAGATGTTCCTGACCCGGCTCGGGTTCGGGTCCCGGGCAGTCGTCACCGGCGACATCACCCAGATCGACCGGCCCGAAGGCGTCTCCGGCCTGGTCAGCGTCCAGGAGATCCTGCACGGGATCGACGGCGTCGCCTTCTCCTACCTCGATGCCCGGGACGTCGTCCGGCACAAGATCGTGCAGCAGATCGTCGAGGCTTACCGGCGTTTCGCCGAGGCCGGCCAGGGATCCCCCTCGCCTGAGGGTGGCCGGCTCGCGCAGGGTCCGCCCCGCACTGCCGGCAACGGCACCGTCGGGGAGCGCCACCGGCACCGGCCGTCCGCGCCGGCACCGGACCGGTCGCCTTGACCGTTCCCTTACCGGTCACCCTGAGCCTCAGCGACGAGCAGGCGCTGCCTGTCGACGCCGGACGGCTCGGGGACGTTGCCCGCCGGACCGCCGCCGCCGAAGGGGCCACCGGCGAGATTTCGATCATCCTGGTCGGCACCGACCGGATCACCGAACTCAATATCGAGCACCTGGACGGCACCGGTCCGACCGACGTGCTCGCCTTCCCGATCGACGGCCTGGTCACCGAAGCCCCGGACCCGGACGGCCCGCCGGTGGTCATCGGCGAGGTCGTGCTCTGCCCGGAGGTCGCCGCCGGCCAGGCCCCGTCCGGCCCGGACGGGTTCGCCGCTGAGCTGGACCTGCTGGTCGCCCACGGCGTGCTCCATCTGCTCGGGTATGACCATGACACCGAGGAGCATGCGGCAGCCATGCGCCGGCGCGAAGAGGCTGCCTGCGGGAGGTCGGGGGCCAGGGCGTCATGAGCTGGACCGAGTGGGAGATCGTGCTCGCCGTGGTCGCCACCGCGCTCGCCTTCCTCACCTCGACCTGGGTCAACGCGATCAGCC
>DAIQBQ010000223.1:0-5581 GCA_036781065.1 Actinomycetota bacterium | reverse complement strand
CGGCCTGGATGCGCTTGTAGTGGTTGTAGACGGCGACCGACAGGATCTTCTTGGCCTGGTCCTGGCCGACGACGTAATCCTTCAGGAACTCGTAAATCTCCCGGGGCTTGGGCAGCTCTTCGAGCTTCAGTTCGGGTGACTCGGTGAGCTCCTCTTCGATGATCTCGTTGCAGAGATCGATGCACTCATCGCAGATGTAGACACCCGGCCCGGCGATCAACTTCTTGACCTGCTTCTGGGACTTCCCGCAGAAACTGCACTTGAGCAGGTCGCCCCCGTCGCCGAACTTCGGCATCCCGCGTTCCCTTCAGTCGGATCTTTGGGTTAGCTAGCTTGCGCTTGCTTCTTCGAGTGCCTCGGCAAGGACAGCAGACTGTTCACGGGCGGTGATGATTTGGTCGATGATACCGTACTCCTTGGCCTGCTCTGAATTCATGATGAAGTCCCGGTCGGTGTCCTTGCTTACCTTCTCGATCGGCTGGCCGGTGCGCTCGGCGAGGATGCCGTCGAGCAGCGCCCGCATCCGCAGGATCTCCCGCGCGTGGATCTCGATGTCGACCGCCTGGCCGCCCACACCGCCCGCCTCGGGCTGGTGGATCAGCACCCGGGAGTTGGGCAGGGCAAATCGCTTCCCCTTCTGGCCCGACGCCAGCAGGACCGCCGCCGCGCTCGCCGCCTGGCCGATACACAGGGTGGCGACGTGGGGCTTGATGAACTGCATGGTGTCGTAGATGGCCAGCAGAGCAGTGATCGAGCCGCCAGGGGAGTTGATGTACAGCCAGATGTCCCGGTCCGGATCCTCCGACTCGCAGAAGATCAACTGGGCGGTGATCAGGTTGGCGATGCTGTCGTCGATCGGGGTCCCGAGAAAGATGATGCGGTCCTTCAGCAACCGCGAGTAGATGTCGAAGGAGCGCTCACCCCGGTTGGTCTGCTCCACGACAACGGGCACGAGGTAGTCATTCACCGAAACGCTCCTTAGCTCTTGGTGCTTCGATGGTACGTTCGGGGCTGGGGGTAGCTGCACCTGTCAACCGGCTTCTTCTGCTACTTCATCCGTGATCTCGGCGTGCTCCACCAGGTAGTTGAGAACCTTCCTTCGAAGGATATCACCGGCCAGAGCCTCAACCCGGCCTTCCTTGGCGATCTCCTTGCGCACTTGATCCGGGGTCTGGCCGGTCCGGGTTGCGAGCCGTTCGACCTCGTCGTCCAACTCCGCCCGGGTCACGCTGAGGCCCTCCGCCTTGGCGATGTCGTCCAGCAGGAAGTCGGCGGCGATCGAGCGTTCGGCCCCACGGCGCTGCTGAGACTTGAGCTCCTCGTTGGTCATCTTGATGACGTCGAGGTAGGCGGGCAGGGTCAGGCCGTGCTGGCGGATCTCCCCCATCAGCGAGTCCATCCGGTGCTGGGCCTCGTGGTCGATCAGCGACTCGGGCACCGGCACCTCGGTGATGTCGATCAGCTCGTCGAGCACCCGGTTGGTCACCTCCCGGTCGGCCTGGACGCCTTTGTATTCCTCGATGCGGTCCCGGATCTCCTTCTCCAGGTCGTCCAGGGTGTCGAACTCGGAGGCGGTCTTGGCGAAGTCGTCGTCGAGGGCCGGCAGGCGGCGGGCGTTGACCTCCTTGACGACGACCGTCATCGTCACCTCCTGCCCGGCGTGCTCGCCGCTCAGGCGCTCCGGGAGGACGGTGTTGAACTTGATGATGTCGCCAGCCCGCTTGCCGGCGAGCTCGTCGTCGGTCTCCGGGGTCAGCGTCCCCGAGCCCAGCTCGTACATCAAGTCGTTGGCCGAGGCCTCCTCGATCTTGACGTCGTTGTAGCTGGCCCGGATGTCGATCAGCATGTGGTCGCCCGTCTCGGCGTTGCGGGCGACCGGCTCCAGTGTGGCGACGCGCTTGCGCAGCACGTCCAGACGGTCGTCGATCTCGGCCTGGGTCGCCTTCGAGCTGGGGCGCTCCACCGCGAGCCCCAGGTATTTCGGGAGGTGGATGTCCGGGCGGACGTCGACGGTGGCCGTGAAGACGATCGAGTCGCCGTCGAAGTCCTCCACGTCGAGGTCCGGGGAGCCCAGCGGTCGCAGATTCTCGCTCTTGGTGGCGTCGGAATAGAGGGTGGGCAGCGACTCCTCCAGCATTCGCTGGCGGATCGCCTGGCGGCCCATGCGCGACTCGATGATCTGGCGGGGGACCTTGCCCTTGCGGAAGCCGGGCATCTTCAGGTCCTGGCTGATGCGGCGGATGGTTTCGGAGGTCAGCCGCTCGACCTCCATCGGCTCGACCTCGACCTGCAGCCGGACTTTGGTCGGGCTCTCCCGCTCAACGCTCGTTTTCATCGGGGCGCATCGTACTCCGAGCGCAGGTCGGCACGGGGCCGAGCGGGGATAATGGTGGTGCCCGGCAATGCCGGGCGGCGATTCGGCGGGACGTAGCGCAGCTTGGTAGCGCGCCTGCTTTGGGAGCAGGAAGCCGGGAGTTCAAATCTCCCCGTCCCGACATCCCGAGCCCGGTCGGCGACCGCGAGCGGCGGCGCACGGCTGAGTTGCAGGCGCTGTCTCGCGTCCCCAGCCCGATCAAGTACGCTCGACCCAGTGCGGGCGTAGCTCAATGGCAGAGCTCCAGCCTTCCAAGCTGGTGGTGAGGGTTCGATTCCCTTCGCCCGCTCTTTTTCAAGGACGCAGCGTTTGCACCCGGGGCACACCCGGCGCGTTGATCCGGGGTACGCCCCGGTTAGGCCCAACCGGCAGCGACTGTGGAGGGGAGCGCATGACCGACCGCCAGAAGATCCGGGAGTTCGTCGAGGCCAACGGGCGCCGGTTCGTGAACACGCTCAAGGAGGCCTGCCAATGGCCGAGCATCTCGGCTGAGGGCCTGGGGCTGGAGCAGATGTCCGGCTGGCTGGAGGGCAAGCTCAAGGACCTGGGCGCCCGGGTCTCTCGGCTGGAGGTGGCCGGGGCGCCGCCGGCACTGCTGGGCGAGATCGCCGGGACCGACGGGTCGTCGGCGCGAACGCTGATGATCTACGACCACTACGACGTGCAGCCGGTCGACCCCATCGATCTGTGGAAATCACCGCCGTTCGAGCCGGCGGAGCGGGAGGGCCGGGTGTTCGCACGAGGCGTCGCCGACAACAAGGGCGACCTCATCGCCCGGGTGTGCGCCCTGGAGACCTACCGGGAGGTGATCGGCGAGCTCCCGTTCAACGTCAAGTTTCTCGTCGAGGGCGAGGAGGAGTCGGGCAGCGTGCACTTCGAGCAGATCTGCCGGGCCTACGCCGACCGCCTCGGCGCCGACGACTGCGTCTGGGAAGGGTGGCGGATCGACGCCGACGGCCGCCCGGGACTGGTCTACGGCTGCAAGGGTCTGCTTTACGTCGAGCTCAGGTGCCGGGCGCTGGCCTACGACCAGCACTCTTCCAACGCGGTCTACGCCCCGTCCGCCGCCTGGCGGCTGCTGCAGGCGGTGAACTCGATCAAGGACCGGGATGGCCGGGTGATCATCGACGGTTTCTTCGAGGACGCCGTCCCTCCGAGCGGGAGGGACTTCGCCCTGCTTGAGAAGCTCCCGTTCGACGAGCGGTCGGAGTTGGAGCGGCTCGGGATCACCAGGTTCGCCTCCGGGCTGCGCGGCGAGGCGCTGCGAACGGCGCTCATCTATTCGCCGACCGCCAACGTCGCCGGGTTCATCACCGGCTACACCGTGCCGGGGGCGACCAAGACCGTCCTCCCGGCCGAGGCGCTGGCCAAGCTCGACTTCCGGCTTGTCCCCGACCAGGACGCGGCTGACATCGCCCGCAAGCTGCGGCGGCACCTCGACGAGCACGGGTTCACCGACATCGAGATGGACGTCCTGGGCGAGGAGAACCCGTCCCGCTCCCCCACCGATTCCCGGTTGGGGCGGGCCGTGGAGGCGACGGCCGAGGAGTGGTGGCCGGTCGCCCCCGGGGTGTGGCCCCTGATGCCGGCGACCGGGCCTATGTACCCGATCTCGAAGCTGCTCGGGATCCCGATCTGCTCCCCACCGGGGGTGACGAGGCCGGACTCGGCGATCCATGCCCCCAACGAGCAGATCCTGATCACGGACTTCTACGACATCATCGGGTACACGACCGCTTACCTGGAGTCGTACGCCTCGACGTAGCGGTTGCCGGGGCGGTAGCGGTTGCCGGGGGGCCGGGCGGGGGCCGCTATGGGTGCGGGGCCGGGGGCCGGTTGAGCCCTGTGGCAACAACAAGAGTGTAATTTCACCACAATAACAACACTAGTGTTATCTTCTGTGCTACGCTCACACCGGAACCTGACAAAGGTGAGGGTCGGGCGTGGCGAGTTGGGAGCGGGCATACCTTCGGATGGCGACGGGCATCGCTGTGCTGCTGCTGGTCGGCGTTGGGCTCCTGGTCTCCCGGTCTGGGACCAAGGTCCCGACCACAACCCCAGCGGCGAGCACGTCCTCATCTGCGGCAGCGAAAGCGGGCCGGAACGGCGGCTCGCCACAGGCTGCTCCGCCGGCTGACGCAGCGATCGGCGGCTTTCAGGCTTCGACTGGCGCGACCGGCGCGGTGGGCAGCGGCGCGGTGGGCAGCGGCCGCGCAGCGGGGTCCTCAAACTCCGGCAGCGCTGCCATCCAAGGTGCCGGCACGTCTGGCGCGCTGCCGAACACCGGCGCCCCTTTCCCGTGGTGGCTGGGCCTGATTCCGCTGGCGTTGGGGATCCTGCTGTTCGTCGCCCTCCGCCGCGGCCAGGCCGCAGCGAAGGCGGCTCGTTCCCGCACGGTGGCCCTGGACACGCCGAGCAACCCCCCGCCGGAGCACCCACCGCAGAGCGGCCTCGGGCCGAGTCTCGGGCCTACTGAGGACTGGTGCCTCCCCGCCGACGAGGCCGGCGAGCTTGATGACGTCAACGCCGAGTTCGAGGACCAGCGGCCTTTGGTCGGAGGACGAGTCTTCTGACAAGATGGATTGTGGGCCGGAAGGCGCTTGCCGCACCCGGCCGACCACCGTCAGCCCAAGCGCCCGTAGCTCAGTTGGATAGAGCGTCGGACTTCTAATCCGAGGGTCGGGGGTTCGAGTCCCTCCGGGCGCGCTGTTCTAGGCTTATCCACGCTCTTATACAATGCACTACTCACCACTTCGGAATGGCGCGCGCAAACGGGTCTGCAAACGAGCCCGCGCAACGTGGTGCTGATCACGTCGATTTGGCGCTGCCAGCAAGCACCATCCAAGAACCCTTTTCCCGTCGGGAAGTCAGGATGTGCACCCGCCGCAGCGGGGAGGGCCGGCAGGTTCTGCCCTTGCGCGCCGCGCTGCTCGTCGTAGACAACGTCCCCCAGCCTCGGCCTCCGGCACCCTGGGCACCGAGGACCGCCGGCCGAAATCAGCGCCTGAACATCCGATCAGCGCATCTTCACGAGCTCGACGCCCGCGCCGTTGCGAACGAGAATCGCGGGGTGGGGCCCGAGCAACGATGAAACCGACCCCTCCCCCGGCAAGGCGACAACGTCCGAGAAGCCGGCGGGGGGGACAGCAGCGCCCGCCGCGACCGCAAAGCCGGAGGTGCGCAAGGCGTACCTCGACCTGCTGCTCG
>DAIQBQ010000222.1:0-5612 GCA_036781065.1 Actinomycetota bacterium | reverse complement strand
CCTCATCGCCACCGCCCGCCGCACCCTAACGCTGCAGGTGCTGGCGCAGGCTGGCTCGGAGCAGCAACGCCTTGAGCCGCTTGGAAAGTTTTGCCAGCTCGGTGAGCGATTGCACGGCCCGCCGGCGGCTGTCGTTGGACCCCCCGCGGTGCGGCGGCACGACCGCCTGTTCGAACAGCACTGCCTCGCGCTCGGCGAAGTTGTGATACATGCGCATATGGCGGGGTTCGATGCCGTATTTGGCGAACTCCTTGGCGATCTTGGCGATCAGCAGGTCGTCCTCGTCGTAGAAGATGCTCCCTTCCAGGGTGTGGGCCGAGAGCAACCCGTAATCCTGGAGCTCGCTTACGTGGTCGGCCGGTATCCCGCTGGCGGCGACCAGCTCGTCGAAGCTCAGGTGCAGCCCCCCGACCGGGGTATCCAGGTCGTCCTCTGTGGTGTACGCCGGGGGCAGCGCCTGGTCGGCGCCAGTCGCGGCAGTCGCATTAGCTGACGCCCGGCTGGCCCTCGGCGGGGCCGCGGCCAGGGAGGAGGCGGCATCGACGCCATCGGCCTCGAACTGCTCGAGCCGGCGCCGGATGATCTTGAGCGGCATGAAGTTGTCCCGCTGCAGCCGCAGGATGTAGCGCAGGCGGGCGAGATCCTGCTGGTAGAACTTCCGGTAGCCCGACGGCGTCCGCTCCGGCTCGATCAGACCCTCCGCCTCAAGGAAACGGATCTTGGAGACCGTTACCTCGGGGAACTCTTCGCGCAGCGATTTGAGCACGTCCCCGATGCTCATGAACGGGCGCGCGGTCACGCTCGCGGCGGCCCCCCGGTGAAGAACACCAGTTTGAACTTCCCGATCTGGATCTCGTCGCCGCTGTTGAGCGGGGTTGACTCCACCCGGTGCCGGTTCACGAAGGTGCCGTTGAGGCTGCCGACGTCCTCGAGTTGGAAGGCATTGTCCTTCCGGCGGATCTCGGCGTGGCGGCGGGAAACGGTGACGTCGTCCAGGAAGATGTCGCTGGACGGGTTGCGGCCGCAGGTGACGACGTCTTTGTCGAGGAAGAACTTGGTCCCGGCGTTCGGCCCGCGCCTGACGACGACGATCGCCTTCCCCTCCTCGAGCTCATCGACGGGGACGGAGAATTCTTCCTCGCCCTCCCCCTCGGTTTCGAGCGTGAAGGTGACGGTGGTGTCTTCGCCGACATCCGACCGCAGCGGCATGCCGCAGGTGCCGCAGAAATTGGCCCCTTCCGGGTTGCGGCTTCCGCAATTGGTGCAGAACATGGGGTCTCCCTCGTCCGGAGTGCCTCGCACTAACTGTAAACCATACCTAGAGAGTCACGCAACAAATATATGCTTAGGCTGCCCACCAGTGTGTTCCACTTCGCAGTGATGCCATTCTTCAGGGTCCACCTCCCGGCGGCCGGGCATTGACCCCCAAGCGGCGGCGAACCCCTCGACAATGGCGTTGGCCAGATCTTCCCACGTCGTGCCCGGCTTGGCACCTTCAAGGCAGGTTGAGCGATCGTCGGCCGGACCGCCGAGCAGCTCGGCGGTGCGCGCCCGCACGTCGCCGATCGGGATCGAGCCGTGCTGGAGGAACCATCCGGCCCGGCGCAGCTGGGCGCTGCCACAGAGCTTGCGTCCGCCCACGGCAAGGTCGGCACCGGTGGGAGCCTGGAAACAGTTCAGCGGCCGCCCGGCGGGGGTGTGCTCGGCGACCTCGGCGGTGATCCCCAGCCGGCTGAGCCCGGCGATCAACCCGCCTGCCACCCAGCGGTAGGCGTCAAGCACCCCCCGCCCTCCGTCCGGGGCGACGACGGAGTAGGTCAGGTCGCCGTCGTGCAGGACGCAGCCGCCCCCGGTGGGGCGGTGCACCACCGTCACCCCCGCTGCTGCGCAGCGGTCGCCAACCTCAGCGGGGAGATCGGTGTGCGCTCCCACCGACAGGGTGGGCGGGTGCCAGCGGTAGAGGCGGACGACGGGGGACTCGGCGCCCCCGGCGATCGCCCGGGCGAGCACGGCTCGATCCAGCGCCATGTTGACTGCCGGGACGACGGGGGGGGCGTCGAGCAGCCACCACCCGGCGACGGCTCCGGTCACTGCGGCCCTGCCCCTAGTCGAGTTCAATTTGGGCGATGACCTCTTCGTACCTCGTGGCGGTGAGCAGGCTCTGGTACTGGTTCGGGTCGCTCGGAGTGATGGCGACCAGCCACCCCTCGCCGTAGGGGTCTTGGTTGACCGCAGCCGGGTTTTCCGCGCACTCGGTGTTGATCTCTGCGACGGTCCCGGTGACCGGGGCGAAGATATCGGAGACTGACTTGGTCGACTCGATCTCCCCCATCGATTCGCCGGATGTCACCTCGGTTCCGACCTCGGGCAGGTCGAGGTAGACGACGTCCCCGAGTCGCTGCTGGGCGAAATCGGTGATCCCGACGCTGACTCTCCCCTCTGCATTGGTGCGCGCCCACTCATGCTCAGAGGTGTAGCGCAGGTCCGGGGGGATGAGTGACATGCCGCCTCCTTTGCTGAAGCCAAGGTTGCCGGTGTGCCCTAAGCGGCCACGGTGGACAGACCTTATCGAGTCGGCGGGCGGGCCGCGAGCTGCTTGCGGATCGCGGCAGCGTACAAGCCCCCGGCGACCCAGTAGAGGACGGCGCCCAGGATCAGGAACGCCAGGGCCACGTCGCGGATCCAGGAGGCGTCGCTGCGGAGCTGGGCGACGTGGCTGACCTTGAACAGCACGCTCAGGGCGGCGATACCGAAGCCGGTGAACAGCGAGGCGGTCGCCCGCTTGCCGGTCTTGTTGACCGGGAGCCGGGGCAGCCCCTTCTTCTCGAGGGCGGCGAAGGCGATCATCACAATCGCGTCCCGGGCCACGATGAAGATCACCAGCAGCCAAGGCACCGTGTCCTTCGCCCCGAAGGCGACCAGGACGGCGATGATGACCAGGCGGTCGGCCAGCGGGTCCAGCAGCTTGCCCAGCACGCTGACCTGCCCGGTAGCCCGGGCGATGAAGCCGTCGAGGAAGTCGCTCACCCCGACCACTACCAGGATGACGACGCCCGCCAGGTAGTGCCCGGAGAGGTAGACCCACAGGAACACCGGCAGCAGCAGGAGCCGGGCGAAGGAGATGAGGTTGGGGATGGTGAGGATCGCGGTCGAGACCGGCTCCTCGGGGCGCTCTGCCACCTCTCAAGGCCTCCTTCCGCTAGGCCGCGGATGATACTGCCCGCATGCGCAGCATCGAAGGGTTTCGCTGGATCAGCCAGCCGCACGCGCTATTGTCCGGCGGCCGGCAGCGAAAGTACCGCCTCTACCGTCCGTCGGGCCTGGGCCGGGCGGGCGCGGTGCCGCTGGTGGTATTCCTCCATGGTGGTTTCGGGTCGGGAGCGCAGGCCGAGTACGCCTACGGGTGGGACGACGCCGCCGACCGCCATGGGTTTGTCGTCGCCTACCCGGACGGGGTCGGCCGCTCCTGGAACGCCGGAGCGTGCTGCGGGCCGGCTCGCCAGGAGGGCATCGACGACGTGGGGTTCCTGCGGGCGCTCGTCGAGCAGGTGGGGGCGGCGGAGCGGATCGACCCGGACCGGGTGTTCTGTACGGGGATCTCGAACGGGGCGATGATGGCCTACCGCGTCGCCTGCCAACTGCCCCGGCTGTTTGCCGCGATCGGGCCGGTCGCCGGGACCATGGTGTGCTCCTGCCCCGGTCCGGCCCCGACGTCGGTGCTCCACATCCACGGCCTGGACGACGCCATGGTCCCGTTCGCCGGAGGCCTGGCCCGGCAGAGTTTCGTGGCACAGCATCCGCCGTCGGTGCTGAGCGTCCTCGACGTGTGGCGCCAGGCCGGTGGATGCGGCCCCCCCCGGGTGATCGAGTCGAAGCCGGTCCGCACCGAGATCTGGTCCGGGCCCGGAGTCGAGGTCGCCCTGACGACGATCGCCGGGGCCGGGCACCAATGGCCAGGCGGGCGCCCTGCCGCACCGAGGGTGGCCCGGCTGTTCCGGCTGGACCCGCCGAGTGGGGCCATGAACGCGACGGAGAGCCTGTGGAGCTTCTTCGCCGCCCACCCGCGGCGGGACTGACAGTGTTCTTTATTCCACCGGCTCGACCTGGGAGGCCGCCTTCTCGGCGGCGACCATCTTGCGGAGCAGGTCGACGAAGGTCTCCCGCTCTTGTGCGGTGAGCCGCCGGATGCCGGGCAGGTTGCGGTAGAAGTTGGTCTGCAGCGCCCCCCGGGCCTCGTGGCCGCGGAGGGTCAGCGCCAGGTTCTTCACCCGCCGGTCGGCCCGGTCTACCTCGCGATGGACCAGGCCGCGGTCCTCGAGCACATCGGCGATGGCGGTGACGAAGGATGGGTCGCAGTGCAGCCGGAGGGCGAGCTCCTTCATGGAGACCACCCCGTCGATCTTCGCCAGGGCGTGGCCGTAGGGGGCGGGCAGGTCGAAGTCCTTCATGGCCTCCTGCAGGCCGGCTTGCATCAGGTGGGCCAGCTGGGTCAGCGCCTCGAAGGCGTCGTCGGTGCCGCCGCGGGCCGGGGCCGCGGTGTCGGGTTCCATCCTTACACTATATTGAGGCGGTCAACGTTTGACCAGCTCAATCGTTGTCGTTAGCTTCGTTTGAGCTCTTCAGCCATTGCCCGCGGCGCGGGCCGCGTGTTAGTCCGCTCCGTAGTCGGTCAGGAGGTTCACCACGTCGGTCGTGCTGTACCACGGCCCGCCGTTGTTCTCCACCGTATTCATGCAGCCTCCGGAGTCGCCCGGCCATTCGTTCATCCCCATGCTCAGCCCGACTTCCAGGCAGACCGTGGTGAAGAGGTTCGTCCACTGCGCGGCTCCGTTGCTCCCCAGCTGGCCCCCGAAGGAGGTGACCTCGGAGTTCCCGTACTGCATCAGGGTCCAGTTGATGTCGCTGCAGCAGGGCCCAACCGGCGCAACGCTGTTCATCGTCGTGCACCCGTAGACGCCTGACTCGCCCCCGCAGTTAAACCCATCCGGCGTGTTCCAGACCACGTCGATGCCAGCGACGTCAAGCGCGGATGAGAGCGCATCATTATCGGAACAGAGCTGGGAAACGGTCGCGCAATCTACGTAAACGAGGTACGGAAGGGTCGGAAAGTGGGCCCACACCGCGGTGTCCCACGCAGCGGCAAGGTCCTTCACGGCGACTTGAGTGTAGGGGTCCGACGCCGACGCGTAGAGGAATTCGAATCCTCCGAACCCGCTCTGCCTGCCGATCGCGTTGACCGAACATGTCGCCGTTGAGGCATGGCACAGGTTGGACCCGGCCATGGTCGCCGCCCCGGAAGGAGTCGCCAGAAACGCGGTGGCGATCCAGATCGAGACAGCCAGGACGGCAACAACGCGCTTCGTTCTCATGACGTAGCCCTCCCGGTTCTCTTGTCCTTCTGTAAGTCGCCAACCGATCATATCGTACGCGACACCACCAACCGGCACGATCAGGCCGACTTCCAGGCAGTCGCAGTCTGCTCAGGAGGGACGCCGCGCGTGGCTTCGTTGGGGGGGGGGCCGCCGCGAGGGTTTGCGGCGAGCCCTGATCAGGTATCAGCACAGACGATTTAATTAATCGGTGCGGGTCGAATTCCCAGACCAAAAAGGACT
>DAIQBQ010000221.1:0-5612 GCA_036781065.1 Actinomycetota bacterium | reverse complement strand
CATACTCCCTACGGGGGCAGAGAAGTCAGAACAGCGGTGCGGAAAACGGGGCTAGTCGGAATCGCCCCCCGCGGGTGACCAGGGGCACACCGGGGAACTCAGGCAACATGATCCGCCTCCTGGGTTCGCTCGAGTGAGGCGCCCATGCAAAGTCCCTCAAGCGGGGAGGAGAACGTCCTCGGCGACCCCGACCAGCGGCACCAGATCGTAGGTCAGTGCGGGGCCTGGCCGAGCAATGAAGCCTCGGCTGGAGGCCTTGATCAGCGTGGTGGCGAAGGTAACCGGGTGATCACGCGTTACTCCCACGATCCGGGGCACGAGCAGGGTGGCGGTGAGCCCCCCGACGTCGCCAGCTAGTCGCAGGACCACGGTGAGCAGGTAGCCCAGCGGGCTGTCCAGACGCCCGATGCCCGCTCCGTAGAAGGTGAAGGTTCCCTCCGGCCCCTCGTACCGGAGCTCCCCGCCTTCATGCCCGACCACAACCGGGCCGGGTGTCACCGGGAAGAAGGTGATCGACGTTCGGTCACCGCTGAAGGTGAATTCGTTCGCGCCTAGATCCTGGGGCGTTGGGGCCAGGACGGTGCTCTCTTGGACAGCCATGCGATGCCTCCTCTTTCTTCCGCTTGCTTCCTTACTTGCGCTGGCTATCGGTATAACTCTGGTGGTTCGTTACGTACCATCGTGCTGCCACGAGTCTTTGCTCGACGGGGTGCCACCACCTCCGGGAGGCCCTCCGCTGGCCGCGACCTCGGCCCGGCGGCGTTCCAGGAAGGCCCGCTCGGCGGCGTTGGTGGCGTGGTCGAGCGCCACCTGGTAGGCCTCCGCCGCCTCCCCGGTCCGGCCGAGCCGGCGCAGCAGGTCCGCTCGGATGGCGTGGAACAGGTAGTAACCGTCGAGTGTCCCGGGCGAGAGGGCCTCGAGCGCCGCCAGCGCCACCGCCGGACCCTTCACCTCGGCCACGGCCACCACCCGGTTGAGGGCCACGACTGGCGAGGGGGCGACCGCGAGCAGCTGATCGTACAGTGCCAGGATCTGGCCCCAGTCAGTGTCCCCGGCCCGGCTGGCGTCGGTGTGCACGGCCTGGATCGCAGCCTGGATCTGGTACGGACCGGGCTGGTTGCGGCGCAGGCAAGCCCGCACCAGGGCGTGCCCCTCAGCGATGAGGTCGCGGTCCCACAAGCACCGGTCCTGGTCGGCGAGCAGCACCAGGTCGCCCGACGCTGTGGTGCGGGCCGGGCGCCGGGCGGCGGTCAGCAGCAGCAGCGCCAGCAGGCCGAGCGCTTCGGGCTCGTCGGGCATCAGCTCCACCAGTAACCGGGAGAGCCGGATCGCCTCGGCGCACAGGTCCTCCCGGACGAGGGTGTTCCCGGAGGCGGCGGCGTAGCCCTCGTTGAAGATCAAGTAGAGGACGGCCAGTGCTGCCCGCAGCCGGCCGGGTAGCTCGGCCCCGCCCGGGACCCGGTACGGGATGCCGGCATCCCGGATCTTGCCCTTGGCCCGCACCAGCCGCTGGGCCATGGTGGGTTCCGGGACGAAAAATGCCCGGGCGATCTCGGCCGTCGTCAGGCCACCAAGCAGGCGGAGCGTCAGCGCGACCTGGGCGGCCGGCGCCAGGGCCGGGTGGCAGCAGGTGAAGATAAGGCGCAGCCGATCGTCCTGCACGGCAAACTCCTCGCCGTCCTCGTCGTTGGCATGCACCAGCACTGCCTGGGCGTGCCGGTCCTGCCGGGAGGCCTCCCGGCGGAGGCGGTCGATGGCCCGGTTCTTGGCGGTCGTGATGATCCAGCCGGCCGGGCTGGGCGGCACGCCGGAGGCCGGCCAGCGCCGGACCGCCTCGGCGAACGCCTCTTGGACCGACTCCTCGGCGACGTCGATGTCGCCGAAGACCCGAACCAGAACGGCTACCGCCCGCCCGTACTCCTCCCGGAACACCCACTCGATCGCTCCGGGGTCAACCGGCCCGGCTGGCACCGGGTCAGGCTCCCTCGAACGGTCGCACCTCGACCGGCTCAGCGCAGGCGACCGTCGCCTTGGCTGCCCAGGCCAGCGCGGCGTCGAGGTCGGCGGCGGTGATCACCCAGAAGCCCCCGATGTGTTCCTTGCCTTCGGCGAACGGGCCGTCGGTTGTCAACAGCTCGCCGTCCTTGACTCGCACGACCGTTGACGTGCTCGGCGGATGCAGCCCGCCGGCAAACACCCAGGCCCCGGCCGCTCGCAGCTCGTCGTTGAAGGCATCGACATCGGCGTATGCCTTCTGGGTGTCCTCGGGCGACCGCTCAGGCCTCCCTGCGACATAGTGCACGGCCATCATGTACTGCTTCATGACTGTCTCCTTTGCTTGTGGATGAAGGTAGTCGGTCGGGATCAGCGCAGCGGGTGGTAGACGAGCATCAGGATGCCGTCGCCGCAGGTTGAGCACTCGTCGAGGGAAAGCCGGCTGAGCGCCCCGCTGTCCGAGAAGAGCCGCTGGCCGGGGCCGAGGACGACCGGGAACACCATCAGCCGGTACTCGTCGATCAGGGTCTGGCGGATCAGCGCCCGGGCCAGCTGGCCGCTGCCGGCGATGAGAATGTTGCCGCCGGGCTGGGCCCGCAGTGCCCTGACCTCCTCGGCTGGGTCGCCCCGCAGGACCACGGTGTTGTTCCAGCTGGCGTCCTCGTCGCTGAGGGTCGACGAGACGACGTACTTGCGCATGCCGTTCATCCGCTCGGCGAAGCCCTCCTCGTCCGTCCTCGAGGGCCACGCCTGGGCGAAGCCCGCGTAGGTCTTCCGGCCGAGCAGCATGGCGTCGGCGTCCATGAGCTCGTCGAGCTTGAACTTGTCGCCCTCCGGGCCCCGGTCGAAGCTGAACACCCATCCGCCCCGCTCGGTGCCCTCTGCGCCGCCCGGGTCCTCCATCACCCCATCCACGGTTACGAACTCGGTGAGCACGATCTTTCCCATTGCCGCCCTCCTTGTGGCAAGCCCGCCCGCTGCCGGCCCTCACCGCCTACACGAACCGCCAACGCCCAGATCGACATCACGGGACAGATTTTTGGGCGCCGTGCCCGGGCAATGGACGCTGCCCAGCAAGTGTTTCCGAAAATGACAGCTTCCCGTTACGTTCCGTTCGCGTCTGTTTAACGGTCCGCTGCTAGGTTCCGGGCCTGTACGCGGTTGAACGTCGCCGGACGCCCTGGGGGGAGCCTGCGCTTTTTGGGCCGACCCAAGCGGCCGGCCAAAAGCCAAGGAGGGGTGGCATGAGACGTCGAAATTGGCGATGGGTCGCGGTCTTCGTAAGCTGGCTTACATTGATCGCAGCGGGGGTGTCGACGGCGACCGCGGGGCAGGCGGCTCAGCCGACGGTCAAGCACGTCCTGCTGATCAGCGTCGATGGGCTCCATGCCTCGGATGTCGCTCAGTGCGAGGCCGACAACATGTGCCCGACCATCGCCTGGCTGGCCGGCCACGGCACGACGTACGCCCGAGCCAAGACCTCCGAGCCGTCGGACTCTTCGCCCGGTTTGATGGCGCTGATGACCGGGGCGCTGCCCGGCCTGACCGGCGTCTACTACGACGACACCTACGACCGGACGATGTACGCCCCGGCGGCGCAGACCGCTAGCGGCACGCAGAACTGTACCGGTACCCCGGGAACCGAGACGCAGTACGCCGAGAACATCGACACCAATGCCCCGTCGGTGGCCAACGGCCAGGTCGGGACCCGCACGATCTTGAACGAGTCGATCGATCCGACCCAGCTGCCGTACCAGTTGGAGAACGGCCATTGCACTCCGGTCATGCCGAACGACTTCCTCAGGACCAACTCGATCTTCAGCATCGCTGCCGCCGCCGGGCTGCGCACGGCCTGGGCGGACAAGCACCCGGCCGCCGACGAGGAGGTGGCCGGTCACGGCACGCCGAATGCAGTCACCGACCCGTTCAAGACCGAGATCAACGCCGACATCATCCCGCCGTCACTGACCGACACCCGGGGCAACACCGTGACCTTCCCGATCGACAACCCGACCGGCACCGGGCCACTGTTCATCACCGACAGTGTCAGCGACACCGCCTCCTACGACCAGATCAAGGTAGACGCCGTGCTGAACGAGATCGACGGCTTGAATTCGGGGGGCACGAGCCATGCCGGTACCCCGGCGATCTACGGCATGAACTTCCAGACGGTCAGCGTCGGCCAGAAGCTGGTCGACCCGGTCCTGTCTTGCGTCAGAAGCGGCAACGCTCCAGGGTGTGACCCGAAGTACGTTCCGGGCGGGTACGAGCCCGGGACGCTCGCCTTCACCCCGCAACTGCAGCGGGCCATCGCCTCGGTTGACGCCCAGCTGGGCTCGATGGTCTCCGAGTTGAAGGCTGCCGGCGAGCTTGCCGACACCGAGATCATCCTGACCGCCAAGCATGGCCAGTCGCCGATTGACCCCTCGAAGCTGGCGTTGGTCGGCCACACCGAGGACAAGGTCCTGAGCAACGCCGGCATCGACGTCGCCCAAACCACCGACGACGACGTCTCCCTGCTGTGGCTGAAGGACCAGAGCCAGACCGGCGCCGCGGTGGCCGCGCTCAAGGCCGACCAGGCCGGGAGCAACACTGCCCGCATCCAGTACATCCTTTCGGGGCCGTCGATGACCAAGATGTTCTCCAACCCGCAGACCGACCCCAGGACTCCGGACATCATCATCCAGCCGATCCCGGGCACGATCTACTCGACCAGCAACGCCAAAGTCATGGAGCACGGAGGGTTCTCGACCGACGACACCCACGTGGCGATGATCGTGTACAACGGTGCCGCCCACGGCGCTCCGGGCGGGTCGGTGATCGCAAGCCCGGTTATGACCACCCAGGTGGCGCCGACTGTGCTGGCGGCCCTGGGCCTGAACTACCAAGAGCTCGACGGGGTGAGGGTCCAGCACACCAGGGTGCTGCCCGGCCAGTAACAGTAGGGGTCAGCGGTCTGCAACGCCTTCTTTGTAACGTGAGGGATCAAATAGAGCCACCACGTTCCAAAGAACGATCTTGCCGCAGTGCCAGGGGGCAGGCGTAGCTCCCAGGGCATAGCGGGAGTTTCCTCAGCAGCTGCATCACGCCGGGCCTTACGGCCCGGCGTTTTGCGTTGCGTGCTTTGGCGGCGGGCGGTGGGGTTCTTGGATCGAGTGGGCCCTCACCCAGTCGCGACGTCGATCAATACCTTGCCAACGGCACCCGCCTCCACAGCAGCGTGCGCCTCGGCGGTGCGCTCGAGCGGGAAGCGGGTCACCGGGAGCCCGGCCGGCGCACCGACGCCCAGGCCACCGTCGGCCACCGCCGCCTGCACCGCCGCGACGGCCGCCGCCTTGGCTGCGGGGGGCACGGTGTAGACCATCACGAACTGGCACCGGGCGTTGAGCCGCATGAAGGCCGCGGTCGAGAGCCGGATCTCGCCGCTGGCCCCGCTGGCGTAGACGGCGACGGCGCCGCCCTGAGCGATGACCGCCTGGTCGATGGCGGCGTTGGCGTCCGGGGCCACCTCAACGATGAGGTCGACCCCATCCGGGCTCACCTCCCGCACGCAGCGAGCGACGTCCTGGTCCCGGTAGTTGATGACGTGGTGGGCGCCGGCGGCCGCGGCCAGGGCG
>DAIQBQ010000220.1:2427-5658 GCA_036781065.1 Actinomycetota bacterium | reverse complement strand
ACGTCCAGCCCGTCCAGGGCGCGCACCGCGGTGTCGCCGGTGCCGTAGACCTTGGTCGCTGCCACCGCCCGGGCCGCCTGCCGGAGCATCGTTGTCGTCATCACGTGTGTCTCCCTCGTGGCTGGGAGCCGGTCGCCCCCGACGGACCAATGGTCGGCTCGGGCGGCGCCGCGGTCGTCAGCCCGGGGAGCGATTTCGCCCTCGCATTTCTGGGGCAAGGAGGCCGGGCTCGCTACTCCACCGGGTGGGGTCGGCAGCGGTTGGATACGCCGGCGGGGGTAGGTTGACCGCGCCCGCCGGGCGATGACACGCCCGAGCCGAAGTCCTACGCTCATCAGGTGCGCCCGCAGACCGCAGTCGCCGGAGCCTCGCCGGCCACGCCGGCGGCGCTGCGCCGCGACGTCCTCATCGCCGCCATCCTGGGCGCGTTCATGGTCGCCGGGACCTTGGGGGCGCAGCGCCACATGCAGCAGGTGCAGCACGTGGCCTACCGCAACCTGGACGTCTGGGGCGTGCTCCTGCTGGTGGCCATTGCCGGCTCGCTGGCGGTACGGCGTCGCTACCCGGTGGCGGTGGTCGGCGCGGTGTCCGGGCTGACCTTCGTCTACTTTCTTGCCAACTACACCTCCGGTCCGGTGTGGCTGGGAATGATCGTCGCCTACGCCACCGCGGTGATCCTGGGCCACCGGTTGGCCGCCGGGGTCGGTGCGTTCGCCTGTTACCTGGTGCTGCCGTGGCTGGCCGACCTGCTCGGGCGGGGCCCGGCCCCCACGCCGCTGTTCCTGAGCATCCTGGCGGCCGGGCTGCTGCTGCTCTTCGGCGTTTCCGAGGCGGTGCGGATGCGCCGGCAACGGTCCGCTGAGGTCGCCCGGCGGCGCAGGGAGGAGGAGGAGGCGGCGGCCAGCGAGGAGCGGCTCCGGATCGCCCGCGACCTCCACGACGTCCTGGCCCACAACATCTCGCTGATCAACGTCCAGGCCGGGGTAGCGCTGCACGTCAACGACCAGCTCCCCGAGCAGGCCCGCTCGGCGCTGGCGGCGATCAAGGACGCCAGCCGCGAGGCGCTGGGCGAGCTGCGCTCGGCCCTCGACGCCCTCCGCCAGTCCGGCGACCCGGCCCCGATGCGCCCGTCGCCCGGCCTCGACCAGCTGGACGACCTGGTGGTGGCGGCCCGGGCCTCCGGCCTGGAGGTGTCGGTCGAGGTGACCGGCGCAGAGGTCGCCCTGCCACCGGCGGTCGACGTCGCCGCCTACCGGATTGTGCAGGAAGCGCTGACCAATGTGATCCGCCACGCCGGCGCCTCCCGGGTCGGCATCGCGGTCGGCTATACCGGCTCGGCGGTGACGCTGGCGATCGACGACAACGGCCACGGGATGAACGGCCACGGGATGAACGGCCACGGGGTGAACGGGTCCGGCCCGGCGGGTCCGAGCGGCAACGGCCTTGCCGGCCAGGGGCACGGCAGCGGCATCGTCGGCATGCGTGAGCGGGCGCAGGCTCTCGGCGGCCAGCTGATCACCGGCGCCGGGCGGGCCGGCGGGTTCTCGGTGTTCGCCACGCTGCCGGTGGCCATGGGCGACCGGTCGCCTTCCCGGGAGCAGGCCCAGTGATCCGGGTGCTGCTGGCCGACGACCAGGCGCTGGTGCGGGCCGGCTTCCGGGCGCTGCTGGCAACCGACCCGGAGATCGAGGTGGTCGGGGAAGCCGCCGACGGCGACGAGGCGGTCCGGCTGGCCCGGAGCGCCCGGCCGGACATCGTGTTGATGGACATCCGCATGCCGGGTACCGACGGGCTGGAGGCGACCCGGCAGATCACCCGGGATCCCCGCCAGGCCGGCGTGAAGGTGATCGTGCTCACGACGTTTCAGCTGGACGAGTACGTGTTCGAGGCGCTCCGCGGCGGGGCGAGCGGATTTCTGGTCAAGGACATCGAGCCCGCCGACCTGCTGCGCGGGGTCCGGTCGGTCGCCGCTGGCGACGCCCTGCTCGCCCCCAGCGTCACCCGGCGGCTCATCGAGGAGTTCGTCGCCCGGTCGCGGGAGCCGGCGGCGGTGCCCGAGCTCTCGCTGCTGACCGATCGGGAGCGAGAGGTGGTGGCGCTGGTCGCCGAGGGGCTGTCCAACCAGGAGATCGCCGATCGGCTGGTCGTCAGCGCGGCAACCGCCAAGACCCACGTCAGCCGGGCGATGATGAAGCTGCAGGCCCGGGACCGGGCGCAGCTGGTGGTGAAGGCCTACGAATCGGGCCTGGTGCGCCCCGGCTGGGTGCCCTAGAGCGGCGCGGCCTGAAAGATCTGCACGGCTCGCCACGCTTTTGTGAGTAAAAACCGCCATAAATTCGCGGTTTCTGCACACAAAAGATCTGGAAGGCGAAGTGGCTCGCCTGGCGGCGGCGCAATTCGGTGCTATCACCAGGCGTCAAGCCCTGGCCGCCGGCTAAGACAACGAACGCAGCTGATGACGAGGTCGCCGATGTCTGAATTCCCAGCTGGGATCTGCTGCTCCACTTCCCAGCTCGGAGGAAGGCGCTGGGTGAGTTCCTTGACGGCGGCGTCGAACAGTTCGCGCTCCGCCAGATGTGTTGCTGGCACCTTGCCTCCTTGCTTCGACACGGCAAGGTTCCATATGAGGCAAGTCTTGCCAATCGATAAGCAATACTTGCCGATCCTTCCGTCCTTGCCCGTGGTAGGCAACGCGGCAAGGGTGGCGCAGGCCTGAAGCCGGCAGCAGCGTCAACACCTCGGCCACGCTTCCATCACACAACTTCCAAACACGCGATCCGAGCGTCCGGGCAGACAATGGGCAGACGTGTGGGTGAAGGCTCGTTTGGCGCCAGCATGACTACGCGCCAATGGACTGATCAAGAAATATCAAGGTGTGCGGGCGGGGGGACTCGAACCCCCAACGGATCGCTCCACCAGATCCTAAGTCTGGCGCCTATACCAATTCGGCTACGCCCGCCGATGGCCCGACCAATCATAAGTCCGGGTGAGAGCAGCGCCCACGATGGCCGCCCTGGCCAGTGGTAGCGGCCCATCTGAACGGCGAGTCGTAGCCGTCGATACTCCACTGGAGCCCGGGGCGCGCCAGCGGGCGGGGGGGTAACCCCTCCGCCCGCTGGTTACCGGTTCCGTCGGGGCCTGATGTTTCTGGCCGCGGCCCCGACGGAACCGATTACGTCCCCGGAAGCGGGGGGACGCCGGACACGTCGTGCTTCATCTTGATCGCTTCCC
>DAIQBQ010000220.1:0-2327 GCA_036781065.1 Actinomycetota bacterium | reverse complement strand
GTCCCCGGAAGCGGGGGGACGCCGGACACGTCGTGCTTCATCTTGATCGCTTCCCAGACCCGGCTCGACAGGCAGGGCATGTCGATGTTGCGCACGCCGAAGTGGGCGACCGCGTCGACCACGGCGTTGACGAACGCCGCCGGCCCGCCCACGCAGCCGCACTCGCCGATCCCCTTGCACCCGATCGGGTGGTGGGGCGACGGTGTGCACACCTCGTACAGCTCGAAGTGCGGGGTCTCCCAGGCGGTGGGGATCATGTAGTCCATGTAGTTGGACCCGATGCAGTTGCCCTGGGAGTCGAAGGTGATCATCTGGTGGTAGGCCATGGCGAACGCCTCGGCGAGACCGCCGTGCAGCTGGCCCTCGACGATCATCGGGTTGATCCGCACCCCGCAGTCGTCGACGCCGACGAACTTGAGCACGTCCCACTCACCGGTGTCGGGGTCGACCTCGACCGTCGTGATGTAGACGTCGAACGGCCAGGTCATGTTGGGCGGGTCGTAGTAGGCGTTGTTCTCCAGGCCCGGCTCTAGGCCGTCGGGCATGTTGGTGTAGGCGGCGAAGGCGCAGTCCGTGATGGTCACGCCGCGGTTGGGGGCCGAGCGCACGTAGAAGCGCCCCAGCTCCCACTCGACGTCCTCCTCGGAGACCTCGAGCAGGTGGGCGGCCAGCTTCTTGGCCTTGGCCCGCACCTTGCGGGAGACCATGGCGGTGGCCGCGCCGGCGGTCGGGGTCGACCGGGAGGCGTAGGTGCCCATGCCGAACGGGGTGTTGTCGGTGTCGCCGTGCTGGACCAGGATGTCGTCGGCCGGGATGCCCAGCTCGTGGGTGACGATCTGGGCGAAGGTGGTCTCGTGGCCCTGGCCCTGGGTCTTGGAGCCGATCTTCAGCACGGCCTTGCCCGAGGGGTGGACCCTGAGCTCGGCCGAGTCGAACATCTTGATGCCGATGATGTCGTACTCCCGGGAGTTGCCGGCGCCGAGCGGCTCGGACATCGTCGAGATGCCGATACCGAGCAGGCGGCCCTCCTTGCGGGCAGCCTTCTGGCGCTCCAGGAAGCCGTAGTAGTCGACCTTCTCCAGCGCCAGGTCCAGGCACTTGTCGTAGTCGCCGGAGTCCAGCAGGAACCCGAAGGTGGTGCGGTGCGGGAACTCACGGACGAAGTTGACCCGGCGGAACTCGGCCTGGTCCATGCCGAGCTCGTAGGCACAGGTCTGCATGAACCGCTCCTGGAAGAGCATCGACTCGGTGATCCGGAACGAGCACCGGTAGGCGACACCCCCGGGCGCCTTGTTGGTGTAGTGCCCCTGGGCGGTCAGGTAGCCGTACGGGATGTCGTAGCAGCCGAAGATCGAGTGGAACAGGCCGATCTTGAACTTGGTCGGCTGGGCGTCGGAGAAGAAGCCGCCGTTGTCGGTGTCGGCGTGGATCCGGATGGCCTGGATCTTGCCGTCCTTGCGGATGGCGGCGTCGCAGTGGAAGTAGATGTCCCGGGCGTACCCGGTGGAGATCAGGTTGCCGGTCTTGTCCTCGATCCACTTCACCGGGCGGGTGAGCAGGATCGAGCTCAGGATGGCGATGACGTAGCTGGGGTACACCGGCACCTTGTTGCCGAAGCCGCCGCCCAGGTCGGGGGCGATGACCCGGATCATGTGCTCGGGGAGCTCGGCCACCAGGGCGACGGCGGTGCGGATGATGTGCGGCGCCTGGGTGGTCAGGTAGATCGTCAGCTTGCCGGTGGCGGCGTTGTAGTCGCTGATGATCGCCATGTTCTCGATCGGGCACGGGTGGGTGCGGGGGTAGTAGATGTCCTGCGAGACGATCTGCAGGCTGGGGTCGGCGAACACCCGCTCGGTGTTCTCCTTGTCACCCACCTCCCAGGTGTAGCAGATGTTGTTGGTCTGGCCGTACTTGTCGTCCCGGATGATCGGGGCGCCGGGGGCCAGCGCCTGCTTGGGGTTGACGATCGGCGGCAGCGGGTCGTACTCGACGACGATCGACTCGACGGCGTCCTTGGCGATGTAGGGGTCGTCGGCGACGACGCAGGCGATCTCCTGGCCCTGGAAACGGACCTTGTCGGTCGCCAGCACGGCCTGGGTGTCGTACGACAGGGTGGGCATCCACGCCAGGTTGTGCTGGGCGGCCATCTCACCGGTGACCACCAGGTGCACCCCTGGGGTCATCCACGCCTTTGAGGTGTCGATCGAAAGGATCTTGGCGTGGGCGACCGGGGCACGAAGCGTCTCCATGTGCAGCATCCCGGGCAGCTTGAAGTCGTCGATGTAGTTGCCCTTGCCACGGATGAACCGGGCATCCTCGACGCGCTT
>DAIQBQ010000219.1:0-5703 GCA_036781065.1 Actinomycetota bacterium | reverse complement strand
ATGCGCCCTCCTCGCGCCTTGCGAATCGGGGCGCAGGACCGCTCTCGGTGTCGCCCATTTTCGGGACACACCACTAGGCGCTCATCGCCGCAATGACCGCCCCGATGACGGCCCCGCTCAACCCCCGCTGCATCCGCGATCGCGGCGCTGCGGTGCTCTCGGCGTGGCCGCACGCCCGGTGAGGAGGACCCGTGGACTACGACCTCCCCGATGAAACGGTTGAATTGCGTAGGCTCGTCCGCTCCTTTGCCGAGGAGGAGGTCCGGCCCCGGGCCGCCGAGTTCGACGCCAAGGCGGAACTGCCGATGGATGTCGTCCACGGGATGGCCCGCCTCGGCCTGTTCGGCCTGGTGATCCCGGAGGCCTACGGCGGTGCGGAGGCGGACTTCATCAACCTGTGCGTGGCGATCGAGGAGCTGGCCCGGGTCGACTCCTCGGTGGCGATCACCTTGTCGGCCGGCGTCGGCCTCGGCGCGATGCCGTTCGTGCGGTTCGGCAACGAGGAGCAGAAGCAGGCCTGGCTCCCACCGATGGCGGCCGGGGAGATACTGGGGGCGTTCGGCCTGACCGAGGCCTCCGGCGGCTCGGACGCCGGGGCGCTGCGCACCACCGCCCGGTCGGAAGGCGGGGACTGGGTGATCGACGGGGCGAAGTCATTCATCACCAACGCAGGAACGCCGATCTCCAAGGTCGTCTGCGTGGCGGCGATCACCGGGCGGACCGAGCAGGGGGGCAAGGAGATCAGCACGATCTGCGTCCCCCATGGGACCCCGGGGTTCGGCGTCGGGCGGGCCTACCGCAAGCTGGGCTGGCGGGCATCCGACACCCGGGAGCTGGTCTTCGAGGAGTGCCGGGTCCCCCGTGCCAATCTGGTCGGCAGGCAGGGCGAGGGCTACCGCAACTTCCTGGAGATTCTCGACGGGGGCCGGGTGGCGATCGCCGCCCTCGCCGTCGGCCTCGCCCAGGGCTGCCTGGAGGAGTCGACGGCCTACGCCCGCCGCCGGACGGCGTTCGGTCGGGAGATCGGCGGCTACCAGGCGATCCAGTTCAAGTTGGCTGACATGGCGACCCGCATCGCCGCGGCCCGGGAGCAGGTGTACAAGGCGGCCTGGCTGCGGGACCGGGGCCGGCCGTTCAAGGCGGTGGCGTCGATGGCGAAGCTGTTCGCCTCGGAGGTCGCCATGGACTCGGCCCGGGAGGCGGTCCAGATCCACGGCGGCTACGGCTACATCGAAGAGTTCGCGGTCGCCCGGCACTTCCGGGACGCAAAGATCCTGGAGATCGGTGAGGGGACTTCGGAGATCCAGCGGATGCTGATCGCCCGCGACCTGGGCCTCCCCGATGCGGTCCCGCACGCCCCGGCACCCAGCGGACCGCCTGAACCGGACTAATTACCGCACTCCAGCGCCCTGCAAGACTTTCTTTGTAACGTGAGGGATCAAATAGAGCCGCCAGGTTACAAAGAACGATCTTGGCCGCAGTGCCAAGGGCAGGGGCAGGGCCGAGGGCAGGGGCAGGGCCGAGGGCAGGGGCAGGGCCGAGGGCTAGCGGGCGTCCCCCCGGCCCCCGAGGCCCTCAAAGGTCCGGCCGCCGATCGGGATCCGGGTCGTCGCCGCCCAGGTGCCGGCACCAAGGGCACCGCGGGCGTCGAGCAGCCCGCCGCGGCGGGCGGCCAAGCGCCCGGAGAGCACCCAGGCCGCCCGGGGCATGCCCGCCGGAACCGGTGATTCACGCCGCTGAGGCCGGCGCCGGGCCAGGAACTCGCTCAGCACCTCGACGACTGCCGATTCCTCCTCCGGCGTCGGGTTGCCCCGGATCCGGAAGACCTCGAAGCCGGCACCGACGGGACCGGCGTCGCTCACAGCGGGATGTTGCCGTGTTTGCGCGGCGGCAGCGTCTCCCGCTTTGTCAGCAGCATCTCCAGTGCGGCGATCAGCCGGGGCCGGGTCTCCTCCGGCTCGATGACGTCGTCGACGTAGCCCCGCTCGGCGGCGACGAACGGGTTCGAGAACTTGTCCCGGTACTCCTCAATCAGTTCGGCCTTCCGGGCGACCGGGTCCTCGGCCCGCTCCAGATCCCGCCGGAAGATGATGTTCACCGCCCCTTCCGGCCCCATGACGGCGATCTCGGCGGTCGGCCAGGCATAGCTGACGTCGGCCCGGATGTGCTTGGAGTTCATGACCAGGTAGGCACCGCCGTAGGCCTTCCGGACGATGACCGTCAGCCGCGGCACGGTGGCCTCGGTGAAGGCATACAGCAGCTTGGCCCCGTGCCGGATGATGCCGCCGTACTCCTGGTTGGTCCCGGGCAGGAAGCCGGGCACGTCGACGAAGCACAGCAGCGGGATGTTGAAGGCGTCGCAGAAGCGCACGAACCGGGCCCCCTTCGACGACGAATCGATGTCGAGAGTGCCGGCCAGGATCTTCGGCTGGTTGGCGACGACCCCGACGACGTGCCCGTTCATCCGTGCCAGCCCGGTAAGGATGTTACCGGCCCAGTGCTCGTGGACCTCGAAGAACTCCCCGTCGTCGACGACCAGGCGGATGAGCTCACCCATGTCGTAGGCCTTGTTGGCGGCATCGGGGAGCAGCTCGCGCAGCCGCGACTCGCGGCGCTCCGGGTCGTCGCTCGGGCCGTAATAGGGGGGGTCCTCCAGGTTGTTCGACGGCAGGAAGGACATCAGGTAGCGGACCTGGGAGAGCGTGTTTTCCTCGTCCGAGCCGACGAAGTGGGCGACCCCGGACTTGGTGGCGTGGGTCATGGCGCCGCCGAGCTCCTCGTGGGTGACGGTCTCCCCGGTGACCGCCTTGATCACGTCCGGGCCGGTGATGAACATGTGCGATGTGCCTTCGCACATGAACACGAAGTCGGTGAGGGCGGGGGAGTAGACGGCCCCGCCGGCGCTGGGCCCGAGGATCACGGTGACCTGCGGGATCACCCCGGAGCTGCGGACGTTGCGGTCGAAGATGTAGGCGTAGCCGGCCAGCGATGGGGCACCCTCCTGGATCCGGGCGCCGCCGCCGTCGTTGATCCCGATCACCGGGGCGCCAGTCTCCAGGGCGAGGTCGAGGACCTTACAGATCTTCTCCGAGTGGACCTCGCCCAGCGACCCGCCGAATACGGTGAAGTCCTGGGCGAACACGAACACCTTGCGGCCGTCTATCGTGCCCCAGCCGGTGACGACGCCATCGCCGTAGGGCCGCTTCCGCTCGATGCCGAAGCCGTGCGCCCGGTGCCTCACCAGCATGTCGGTCTCGTGGAACGACCCGGGGTCGAGCAGCTTCTCCAGCCGCTCCCGGGCGGTCATCTTGCCCCGGGCGCGCTGGCGGTCGTTGGCCTCCTCGCCGCCACCGAGGGCCGCCTCGGCCTTGCGTGCGCGGACCTCCTCGATCCACATGTCGACCCGGGAAGGAGTGCGGGTCAGACCACCCGGGGCGCCACCGGGCGCGGCACCCGCGCCGGCATGTTCCGGGACGTCAGGTGACGGGTCGGCCATGGCGCCCATCCTACCGTCGGGCGGGATTGCTCGATTGGCGCCCGGACTCCTGCCCGCGCCCAGGCCGGCCCCATGTCAGCGGGGGATCCGCAGCCGGGGGAGCGGCTCGCCGCGGCGGGAGAGCTCCCGGGTGAGCATCCCCCGGAATTCCCCGGCCCGGGGAAGCTGCGAGAGCGGGAAAATGGAGCCGAAGGGCGGCCGGCTGTCGGGCTGCCGGCCGAACAGGCCGACGACCCGGCGGGCGGCAAACTGCAGCCGGCCGTCGATGGAGGCCACCCAGCCACGGGCCATCACGGCGTCGAGGCGGATCCCGCCCAGGCCCTCGCGGTGCAGCGTCAGCGCCGCCGGTCCGGTCCCGGGCGCGCGCTCGAGCATCACCGACCCGCCCGGCCCTGGCCATACCTTGCTGCGGGCCATCACCGGGTAACCGTCGGTGCCGGCAAGCGTTACGACCGCCGACCTTCGCTGGACCACCCACCGCTGCAGTGCCCGGACCTCAGCCACCGGAGCCGCCACCAGGCCGGCCGGAGCCGCCACCAGGCCGGCTGGAACCGCCCCCGTGGCGCGACGTTCGAACCGGTCCTGGTCTGCCACCCGCGCCGGTGTCACCTCGATCCATATCCGGGGAAGGTAGAAGTCGAGAAACGCAATCGAGAGCGGGTTCAGCCCGATCCGGGCCGACATGAACCGGCGGCGCATCTCCCGGATGTACCGGTCGGCATTGGCCTGGAGATCGTCGTCGAGCACGACCGCGTCGCCCTGCAGCACGGTTTCGCCGACCATCGCCGCCACCTGCGGGTGCCGGCGGGTGTAGTAGGCCTTGTTCGGGTAGGCAAGGCCGGTGGCGATCCCGAGCACCCCCCGTTCCGGGTACCAGTACGGGGTCACCGGCCAGCACAGCGGCTCGCCCCTCGGGGTCAGGTAGGCGAACTCGCTGACCGAGGCCGCCGACCAGGCCGCCGACAGCTGGCCGGGCATCGGTGCCGGACCGCGGTCAGCAGGCTCGGCGTTCATCGGAGCGGGCGTATGGGCTCCCTCACCTAGTCCTCCGGGAACTCGGCGTTGGCTTCCTTCAGGTCCTTGACCGTGTCGATGCCGCGCCAGTAGCCCTCGATCTTGTAGCCGCCCAGCCGTCCGGAAAGGGCCAGCTCCGGGAAGGTCGAGTCCTCGTGGTCGCCCTTGTCCGGCAGCATGTCGACCACCTCCGGCTCCATGGCGTAGATGCCGCCGTTGATCCAATATGGGAGGTGCGGGCTCTGGACGAAGCCCAGGATGAAGTCGCCTTCCAAGGTGGCCAAGCCCCAGGTCGACTTGTACGGGGCCAGCGCGATCGTCGCCAGCGCCGACGTCCGGCGGTGGTGGGCCAGCAGGTCCTTGAGCTCGAACCGGCTGAGGACGTCACCGTTCATGGCGAACCAGCCCTCGTCCGGGAAGGGAAGCGTCTTTGCCGCCAGCTTCATGCCCCCGCCCCGGCCGAGCGGCTCGGTCTCGACCGCGTAGGTCACCGAGATGCCCAACCGGCTGCCGTCGCCGATCCGCTCCTGGATGACGTCGGCCCGGTAGCCGACCGACATCACCGCATGCTCGACGCCGGCTCTGGCCAGCCAGACCAGCTGGCGCTCGCACACCGGGACGCCGCGGACCTCGACCATCGCCTTCGGCCGGTCTTCGGTGTAGGGTCGCAGCCGGGTCGCCTGGCCGCCCGCCAAGATCACTGCCTGTCGCATCTGGGTTTCACCTTAGCCTTCCTGTTCGCCGAGCTGGACCAACTCCACCAGCACTCCATGGTTCGCCCGCGGGTGGACGAAGGCGACCCGGGTGTTCCTCGACCCCCGCCGGGGCGAGGCGTCGATCAGGTCGGCCCCCGATTGCTTGAGCGACGCCAGCGCCTCCTCCAGCGCCCCGACCCGGTAGGCGATGTGGTGCAGCCCCTCGCCCCGCCGGGCGAGGAAGCGCCCGACCGGGCTGTCCGGGGACAGCGGCGCCACCAGCTGCAGGTAGCTCTCGCCAAGGGCGAACATCGCCTCCTCGACGCCCTGATCGGCGACGACCTCGCGGTGGGCCAGGGTCAGGCCCCATACCCGCTGGTAGTGCCCGATGGCGGCTTCGAGGTCGGTCACGGCGAAGGCGACGTGGTCGATCTGGGTGAGCACGGGGGCGATCCTACCCGGGGCCGCTCAGAACCGGCGAGCCACTGGCGAGCCCAC
>DAIQBQ010000218.1:0-5730 GCA_036781065.1 Actinomycetota bacterium | reverse complement strand
CAAGGTATGCCGGGTCGTCGGTCGAAAAGCCGATCGGGCCGAGCCGGTCGCTCATGCCGAACTCGCGCACCATGCGGATGGCGAGCTGGGTCGCTCCCGCCAGGTCGTTCGAGGCCCCGGTCGACACCTCGCCCAGCACCAGCGCCTCCGCCGCCCGGCCCCCCATCCGGATCGCCAGCGAGTCGGTGAGGTACCCCTCGGGATAGAGGTGGCGCTCGTCGACGGGGAGCTGCTGGGTCACCCCGAGTGCGTGGCCGGCGGGGAGGATCGTCACCTTGGACACCGGGTCGGCATTGGACGACAGTGCGGCGACCAGGGCGTGCCCGGCCTCGTGGACCGCCACCGACCGTTTCTCGTTGGGGAGCAGGGCATTGGTGGCCTCCCGGCGGCCGAGCAGGATCCGGTCCCGGGCCGTGGAGAAGTCGTCGCCAGAAATGGCTTCCCGCCCGGCCCGCACGGCGACGATCGCCGCCTCGTTGACCAGGTTGGCCAGATCGGCGCCGGAGAAGCCCGGCGTCCCGCGGGCGACCACGTCCAGGTCGACCCCCTCGGCGATCTTCTTCTTCTTGGCGTGCAGGCTCAGGATCGCCACCCGATCCCGCTGGTTGGGCAGCGGGATCTCGACCTGGCGGTCGAAGCGCCCGGGCCGCAGCAGCGCCTTGTCGAGTGTCTCCGGCCGGTTCGTCGCCGCCATGACGACCACCCCGGTCGACGGGTCGAAGCCGTCCATCTCCGAGAGCATCTGGTTGAGCGTCTGCTCCCGCTCGTCGTTGCTTGTGAGCGAGCCGCCCCGGCGCTGCCCGATGGCGTCGATCTCGTCGATGAAGATGATCGAAGGCGCTTTCTTGCGGGCCTCGCTGAACAGGTCCCGCATCCGCGAGGCGCCCACGCCGACGAAGATCTCGACGAAGCTCGACCCGGTCACCGAGAAGAACGGCACGCCCGCCTCCCCGGCTACCGCCCGGGCCAGCAGCGTTTTGCCGGTTCCCGGCGGCCCGACCATCAGGACTCCCTTCGGCCCGACCGCACCGAGCTTGGCGTAGCGGTCCGGATGCTTCAGGAAGTCGACGACCTCGGTCACCTCCTGCTTGGCCCCCTCGTAGCCGGCGACGTCGCCGAAGCCGATCGACGGCTTGGAGGCGTCGTACAGCTTCGCCCGGCTACCGGTGATCGAGCCCAGCCCGGCGGCCATCTGCCGCCCGGCCTTGCGCCCCAGCCACACGAAGACGCCGAGCAGGAACAGGAACGGGATGAAGTCACCGATGAGCACCAGCAGGGTGTCGTTGGCCGGTCCCTGCCCGGTGATCTGGACGTTGTGGGCCTCCAGCAGGGCCGCCAGGCTGGTGTCGTTCAATGCCTCCGGGACCTGCGAGCTGTACGACTTCTTGTTGGTCAGCGTCCCGGTGATCCCGCCGTTGGCGTCGATGGTTGCCGTCTTCACCTGGCCGTTGCTGACGTCCTGCAGGAACTTCGAATAGGTGAGTGTCACCGGCTGCGGGCCGGCCTTGAGCGTCGAGAGGAAGAGCAGCGCGGAGAGGGCAAGCCCGACCCAGATCAGCCAGTGACGCCAGCTCGGTGGAGGCGGTGGAGGTGGCGGCGGCGCCTTCTTGCCGCGGTCGTCACCGGGGTCGGATCGCCGAGCCGGGACGGTCCTGTGGTCCACGAGGATTCCCTTCCGCTAGCTTCGAGGCTTGGTGCGTGTGACCGGGCCCCAACCTTGGGCTCCCTACCACGATGATACGTACCCGGCGCCTGGCAGCGACCTTTACCTCGACGATGGACATCACCTCAGCGAGGGACCACTCGCCTGAGCGCAGCTAACGCCGGCGGGTACCCGGCCTCCCGTTTGGGTAGGTTCACCTCTGGTGAGAACGGGGGGCAGGCGGATCAGGCTGGGGCTGGCGCTGCTGGCGGTGCTCGGGCTGCTCGCCGCGGCCGCCCCCGGAAACGCCGCCTTCGCTTCCGGTCGGGCGCCGCACCGGCCGAAGGTTCGCTCCCGGACCGTGACCTCGGCCAGAGGCCGCTCCGGGAGCGTGACCTCGGGTGGGTACGTCGCGCTGGGCGACTCCTACGCCGCCGGCCCGCTGATCCCGTACCAGGTCAACGTCACCTGCCTGCGCTCGGAGGCCAATTACCCCTCGCTCGTTGCCGCCGCCCTGCACCCTTCGAGCTTTACCGACGCCAGCTGCTCCGGCGCCACGACCGCCGACATGGCCAAGTCGCAGCCGGTGGTCTTCGGTACCCCGCCGCCGCCCCAACTCGACGCGCTCTCCGCCACGACCACCCTGGTCACGCTGACGATCGGCGGCAACGACATCGACTTCGCGACGATCGCCGACACCTGTTCACTGCTGAGCCTGCTCGACCCGCTCGGCGCGCCCTGTGAAGCGCACTTCACGAGCGGGGGCTCGGACCAGCTCCGGGCGCAGATCGCCGCTACCGCCCCCTCGGTCGGGTCGGTGCTGGCGGCGATCCACCGCCGGTCGCCCAAGGCCACCGTGCTCCTGGTCGGCTATCCAGACCTGCTGCCGGCGACCGGGCCGGGCTGCTGGCCGCTCGTTCCCATCGCCGACGGCGACGTGGCCTACCTCAACGGCGTCGAGCAGGCGCTGAACGCCATGCTGGCCTCGCAGGCCGCCGCCCACGGGGCGACCTACGTCAACACCTACACCACCAGCCTCGGCCACGACATGTGCCAGCTACTGGGGCCGAAGTGGATCGAGGGCTTCATCCCGACCCTGCCCGCCGCCCCGTTACATCCCAACGAGTTCGGGGAGCACGCCATGGCCGATCAGGTGCTCGCCGCCCTTCACACCCCGCTGATCGCCGGCTGACCGGGCGCCCTGCTCAGCCTTCCGCAACGTTTCCTGGTGGCTATGGGTCGGCACGAACCGCTCTCCTAGGGAAAGATGGGGGGCGTGAACCCCGGCACGGCGCACCCAGCGGACCCCGCCGCGACGGCCTCCGTCCCCGGTGGCCCACTCACCGACGACGAGTGCCGGCGGATCGATGCCTACTGGCGAGCCGCCAACTACCTGTCGGTCGGCCAGATCTACCTGCTCGACAACCCGCTGCTCACCGAGCCGCTCCGCCCGGAGCACACCAAGCCACGGCTGCTCGGGCACTGGGGCACCACCCCCGGTCTCAACTTCATCTACGTCCATATGAACCGGCTGATCCGGCAGCGGGACCTCGACGTGATCTACGTCACCGGGCCCGGCCACGGCGGGCCCGGGGTGCTGGCCAATGTCTGGCTCGAGGGCACCTACAGCGAGGTCTACCCGAGCATCCCGCAGGACGGGTCCGGCATGCGGGCGCTGTTCCGCCAGTTCTCCTTCCCGGGCGGGGTCCCGAGCCACGTCGCCGCCGAGACGCCCGGCTCGATTCACGAGGGCGGCGAGCTCGGCTACTCGCTGGCGCACGCCTACGGGGCAGTGCTCGACAACCCGGACCTGCTGGTGTGCTGCGTGGTCGGCGACGGCGAGGCCGAAACCGGGCCGCTGGCGACCAGCTGGCACGCCAACAAGTTCCTGAACCCGGCACAGGACGGGGCGGTCTTGCCGGTGCTGCACCTGAACGGCTACAAGATCGCCAACCCGACCGTGCTCGCCCGGATCTCGGACGGAGAGCTGCGCTCGTTGCTGGAAGGCTACGGCTACCGGCCGTACCTGGTCGAGGGCGACGACCCGCTCCCGATGCACCAGCAGATGGCGGCGGTGATGGACGAGGTCGTCGACGAGATCCAGCGGATCCAGCAGGCGGCCCGGTCGGCCACCGGCAACGGGGAGCGGCCCCGTTGGCCGGCGATCGTGCTCCGGACCCCCAAAGGGTGGACCGGCCCGGAGATCGTCGACGGCCGCCAGGTCGAGGGCACCTTCCGCGCCCACCAGGTGCCGCTGGACCAGGTGCGGACCAACCCGGAACATCTGGCCCAGCTCGAGGCTTGGATGCGCAGCTACCGGCCGGCGGAGCTCTTCGACGAGGCCGGCCGGCCGAACAGCCAGCTCACCGCCCTCGCCCCGGAGGGCGACCGGCGGATGGGGGCCAACCCGCACGCCAATGGGGGCCTGCTGCGCCGGGACCTGCACCTGCCCGATTTCACCTCCTACGCCGTCACGGTGGGCAAGCCGGGGACGACCTGGAGCGAACCGACCCGGATCCTCGGCGAGTTCCTCCGCGATGTGACGACCCGCAACTCGCAGTCGTTCCGGGTCTTCGGCCCCGACGAGACCGCCTCCAACCGTCTCACTGCCCTGTTCGAGGTCACCGACCGCGCCTTCGACGCCCGGGTCATCCCCGGCGACGACCACGTCGGCCCGGACGGGCGGGTGATGGAGGTGCTCTCCGAGCACCTGTGCCAGGGGTGGCTGGAGGGTTACCTGCTCACCGGGCGCCACGGGCTGTTCAACTCCTACGAGGCCTTCATCCACATCGTCGACTCGATGTTCAACCAGCACGCCAAGTGGTTGAAGGTGTCCCGGGGCCTCGGCTGGCGAGCCCCGATCGCCTCGCTCAACTACCTGCTGAGCTCGCACGTCTGGCGCCAGGACCACAACGGGTTCTCGCACCAGGACCCGGGCTTCATCGACCACGTCGTCAACAAGAAGGCCGAGATCGTGCGGGTGTACCTGCCGCCGGACGCCAACTGCCTGCTGTCGGTCGCCGACCACTGCCTGCGATCGGTCGACTACGTAAACGTTGTCGTTGCCGGCAAGCAGCCCACGCTCGGCTGGCTGGAGATGGACGACGCCATCCGCCACTGCACCCGGGGAGCGGGGATCTGGGAGTTCGCCAGCAACGATGCAGGTGACCCCGACGTCGTCATGGCCTGCTGCGGCGACATCCCCACGCTGGAGACGCTGGCAGCGGTCGACCTGATCCGGCGCAACCTGCCGGAGCTCAAAGTCCGGGTGGTCAATGTCGTCGACCTGCTCTGCCTGGAGCCCGACACCGAGCACCCGCACGGGATGACCGACGCCCAGTTCGACTCGTTGTTCACCACCAACAAGCCGGTGATCTTCGCTTATCACGGCTACCCGTGGCTGATCCACCGGCTGTGCTACCGCCGGGCCGGGCACCCGCATCTGCACGTCCGCGGCTACATCGAGGAGGGGACGACGACCACCCCGTTCGACATGGTGATGCTGAACAACCTCGACCGCTTCCACCTGGTGACCGATGTCATCGACCGCGTCCCGGGACTGGGCTCCCGGGCCGGCATGGTGCGCCAGGAGATGGTCGATCGCCGGCGCGACGCCCGGGCCTACACCCGCCAACACGGAGAAGACCCGCCAGAGATCTCGGGCTGGACCTGGCCGGGCTGATGCGCTCCGCCGGCCAATGCCCCGTGCGGGTGCTGGTGGTCAACGCCGGTTCGAGCAGCCTCAAGCTGCGCCTGCTCGACGGCGGCGATCAGCTTGTGGCCAGCCGGGACCTCGGTGGCGGCTCACCGGATGCCGCGGCGCTCTCGTCGTGGGTCGGCCAGGCGGGGGCCATCGACGCCGTCGGCCACCGGATCGTCCACGGCGGCACCGAGTTCACCGGCCCGGTGCGGATCGAGGGCGGGGTCGAGGCCCGCCTGCGGGCGCTGACCGCCCTGGCCCCGCTCCACCAGCCGGAGTCGCTGACCGCGCTCGACGAGGTGAGGGCGGTCATGCCCGGGGTCCCGGCGGTCGCCTGCTTCGACACCGCCTTCCATGCCGGGATCCCCGCCGCCGCTGCCACCTATGC
>DAIQBQ010000217.1:0-5749 GCA_036781065.1 Actinomycetota bacterium | reverse complement strand
TCGTCCGGGGCTTCATCGAGCCGATCACCAAGGAGCTGCCGCTGGAGTACGCGGTCGAGCTCAACCGGCTGGTCGCCCTCCAGATGGAGGGCTCGGTCGGCTGACGATGGGTGGTTTCTCCCAACCTGACGTCGAGGCACTCAGCGCCGCTCTCGACGAGCCAACCTGGCTGCTGGAGCGGCGCCTCGAGGCGTGGGGCTACGCCGAGAAGCTCGACCTCCCCAAGGAGAAGGACGAGCCCTGGCGCTATACCGACCTGCGCCGGTTGAAGTTCAGCCTCGACCGGTTCACGGCGGCTGAGCCGGACCCGTTCGACGCCGGGCTGGCGCTGCCCCGGGACCCGGTGCTGGAGGAGCGCGGGGTGGTCGTCCTCCCGCTGTACAACGCCATGCAGACCCGCCCGGACCAGCTCCGCGAGCACCTGTTCAGCCAGACCAATCCCGGCCAGGATGTGTTCACTGCCCTGCACGGCGCCCTCTTCTCCGGCGGGACCTATATCTACGTCCCCCCGTCGGTCGAGGTCGAGGTGCCGATCGAGGCGGTGCGGACGGTCAGCCAGGGCGGGGTCGGCGTGTTCCCGCACACCCTGGTGGTGCTCGGCGACGGCGCCCGGCTGGTCTTCATCGACCGCTCCGAGTCGGAGCCGCTCGATCCGCCGGTGCTGTCGATCCCGACCGTCGAGGTTGTCGTGGGACGGGACGCCTCGTTGAACCTGGTGTCGATCCAGGAGTACGGCATTGGGGTTTGGAACGTCCAGCACCAGCATGTGGCGCTGGCCGCCGGGGCGTCGCTGACCAGCCTGATGGTGCTGCTCGGCGGGTCGTTCAGCCGGGCGGAGGTCCGGACCGCGTTGAACGGGCCGGCGGCGGATGCCTCGATGCTCGGCCTCTATTTCGCCGAGGACGACCAGCACTTCGACATGCGGACCCTGCAGGACCACGCCGCCCCCCGGTGCAGCTCGGACCTGCTCTATAAGGGGGCGCTGAAAGACCGGTCGCACACGGTCTACTCCGGGCTGATCCGGGTCCAGCCCGGGGCCGAGAAGACCGACGCCTACCAGGCCAACCGCAACCTCGTGCTTTCGGACCACGCCAAGGCCGACTCGAAGCCCGAGCTGGAGATCCTCAACAACGACGTCCGCTGCACCCACGGCTCGACGGTCGGGCAGGTCGACGAGAACCAGCTCTTCTACCTCCAGTCCCGGGGCATCTCGCCCGACGAGGCGACCCGGCTGATCGTCGAAGGGTTTTTCGAGGACGTGATCAACCGGTTGAACGTCGAGCCGGTCCGCGAGGCACTGCACTCGGCAATCGAGCGCAAGCTGGGCCGCTGATGGGCGGCTTCCGGTGAGCGACTGGCAGCTGGTCGGCCACGACGGCGACGTCAAGCCGGGCCAGATCGTCCGGGTGATGGTCGACGGCGAGCCGGTCGCCCTGGCCAACGTCGACGGCGAGCTGCTGGCCATCGGCGACATCTGCAGCCATGAGTACGTCGAGCTGCACGAGGGCTGGATGGAGGGCGACGAGGTCGAGTGCCCGATGCACGGGTCCAAATTCTCGTTGCGGGACGGCTGCCCCCGGGGTCTCCCGGCCACCAAGCCGGTGCCTGCCTACGAGGTCAAGCTCGACGGCGGTGACATCTACATCCGCGGGCCGGTGAAGGCCGCATGAGGCGAATCGCTAAGGAGGCTTGAGCGCCATGGCTGACCCGATCCTGCTGATCGAGAACCTGCACGCAACCGTCGAGGGCAAACAGATCCTTCGCGGGGTCGACCTCAAGATCCTCCCCGGGGAGATCCACGCCATCATGGGCCCGAACGGTTCGGGCAAGTCGACGCTGGCCAATGTCCTTATGGGCAAGCCCGGCTACGACATCGCCGACGGGACGGTTTCCTACCGGGGCCAGGACCTTTCCGGGCTGGCCCCCGAGGAGCGTGCCCGGCGGGGGATCTTCCTTGCTTTCCAGAACCCGCTGGAGATCCCAGGGGTCTCGGTGGTCAATTTCCTGCGTACCGCCTACAACGCCAGCCATCCGGACAAGCCGATGGGGGCGATGGACTTCCGCCGCTACCTGCAGACGAAGATGGACCTGCTCGGGGTCGGCAGCGAGCTGATCAACCGCTACGTCAACCAGGGCTTCTCCGGTGGTGAGCGCAAGCGGGCCGAGGTGCTGCAGATGGCGGTGCTCGATCCCGAGCTGGCGGTGCTCGACGAGACCGACACCGGCCTGGACATCGACGCCTTACGCGAGGTCGCCGGTGGCGTGATGAAAGTCCACAACGAGAACCGAGGGATGCTGGTCATCACCCACTACCAGCGGATCCTGAACTACATCGAGCCCTCGTTCATCCACGTGCTGCTCGGCGGGCGGATCGTGCGCTCCGGCGGCAAGGAGCTGGCCGCCGAGCTGGAGGCCAAGGGCTACGAGCAGTTCCGGGCCGACGCCGGGATCCCGGCGGGCGAAGCCCTGTCGGATGAGGCGCCTTCGCCCGGTTAGGCTGGCCTGAGTGAGCGCACGGGACGAACCGTCGGTCTTCCGGCCGGACTCGGTTTCCTACCTGCACCTCCCGGCTCCCGATCCCGACGAGGCGGCGTCCTTCTACGCGGCGGTGTTCTCGTGGCAGGTTCGCCACTCGAACCCGGGCGGTCATCCCGCCTTCACCGACGGGAGCGGGCACGTGATCGGGCACTGGGTCGACAACCGGAAGGTGGTCGGGCCGGGGGCCGGGGCGATCCCGTACATCTACGTGGACGACGTGGCGGCGACCCTGGCGAAGGTGGTCTCCAGCGGTGGGGCGTTGGCTACGGAGCCCTACCCGGAAGGCACCCTGACCGTGGCGACGTTCACCGACCCGAGCGGTAACGAGATCGGTGTCTGGCAGCGCGCCTAAGCGGCTGATTCCCCGGGTGGCGGGGTGCTGGTTCCTCGCCGCTGTGCTCGGCATCGCCGGGGTCACGGTGCTGGCTGGGATCGGCGCCGACCACGGGCGCCTGGCGACCCAGCTGCGGCTGGCCGTCTACGTCATGGTCCCCACGGCAGGAGCCATCTGGGGCGGTGTGGTCTTCGAGTCCCGCCGGGCCTACAGGTCCGAGCGGACGCAGCCGGCGCCCGCTGCCGCCCGGTTCGGCTCCGGCGTCCCGTTCGTCGCCGCCGGGCTGGTGTTGGGCCTCATCTGTGGCGGCGTCCTGGCGGCCCAGATCGGGCTGGCCGGGACCCGTGCATCGTCCGGGATCATCGCCGAGATCGGCGGCGTCCTCTGCGGGGTCGGGGCCGGCTCGCTCCTGGCCGGGCTGTGGACGATCTCCTACGAACGCCGCAAGGGGCGCAGCTTCTGGGTCCAGCCTCCCCGGGTGCGTGCCCGGGGAGAGCGGTCGGTGATCTACTACCGGGCGTGACCGCCGGTTTCGTGGGGGCGCTGGACCAGGGGACCACCAGCACCCGGTTCATCGTCTTCGACCGCGGGGGCCGGGTCGTGGCCTGGGCCCAGAAGGAGCACGAGCAGATCTATCCGAGGCCGGGTTGGGTGGAGCACGACCCGGCCGAGATCGCCCGCCGCTGCGATCAGGTGATCCGGGGGGCGCTCGGCTCCGGCGGGCTCACCGCGGGCGATCTGGCCGCGGTCGGGATCACCAACCAGCGGGAGACGACGGTGGTGTGGGATCGTGCCACCGGCGAACCGGTTGGCAACGCAATCGTCTGGCAGGACACCCGGACCGCAGCCCTCTGCTCCTCGCTGGCGGCCGGGAGCCCGCTCGGCCAGGACCGGTTCCGGGCGTCGACCGGATTGCCCATTGCCACCTATTTCTCGGGGCCAAAGCTCGCCTGGCTCCTCGACGCAGTAGACGGGGCACGGGCCAGGGCGGAGGGGGGCGACCTGCTGTTCGGCACCGTCGACAGCTGGTGCCTGTGGAACCTGACCGGCGGCGCCCACCTCACCGACGTGACCAACGCCAGCCGGACCCTGCTGATGAACCTGTCCACCCTGGACTGGGACGGCTCCATCCTGGATGCCCTGGGCATCCCGCCGGCGATGCTGCCTGCCATACGGTCCTCGTCGGAGGTCTATGCCGTATGCGCCCACGGCCCGCTTGCCGGAGTCCCAGTGGCCGCCGACCTCGGCGATCAGCAGGCGGCGCTGTTCGGCCAGACCTGCTTCGCCCCGGGTGAGGCCAAGAATACGTACGGGACGGGGTGCTTCCTCCTGCTCAACACCGGCGCTTCGCCGGTGCCGTCGACGAGCGGGCTGATCAGCTCAGTAGCGGCCAAGCTCGGCGCCGCCCCGGCGACCTACTGCCTGGAGGGGTCCATCGCCATCGCCGGGGCACTGGTGCAGTGGCTACGGGACAACCTGGGCCTCATTGCCAGCTCGGCCGAGGTCGAGGCCCTCGCCGCCAGCGTCGAGGACAACGGCGGTGTTTACTTCGTCCCGGGCCTTCTCCGGGCTGTTCGCCCCACACTGGCGCAGCGACGCCCGCGGAGTGATCGCCGGGCTGACTCGCTACGCCGGTGCCGGGCACCTTGCCAGGGCGGCCCTGGAGGCGACCGCCTGGCAGACCCGGGAGGTCGCCGACGCCATGAACGCCGACTCAGGCCTGGCGCTGCGTTCGCTCAAGGTCGACGGGGGCATGGTGGGCAACGAGTTGCTGATGCAGTTCCAAGCCGACGTCCTCGGTGTGCCGGTGGTCCGGCCTTCGGTGACGGAGACAACCGCCCTCGGTGCCGCCTACGCCGCCGGGCTGGCTGTCGGCTACTGGTCGGGCCTCGATGAGCTGCGGGCGAACTGGCAGCTGGACAAGCAATGGCACCCCTCGATGGACCCGCCCCGGGTCGACGCCGAGTACAAGCAATGGAAAAAGGCGGTAAGCCGGACCCTCGACTGGGCGGAGACCTAAACCTGTACGGGGCACCCTACGGCGACCATGAGCGCCCGGCACACCTCTCGCATCTTTGCGTAACCAAGGGTGGTCACCTGCTCGGTCAACATGGCCTCCCACGATTCACCCAGGTTGTCAAGGCTGACCGCACAGGGGTGGGGCATCCCGTCCTCTTCGCCGATCACGACCTCGGTTGGGATCCCACGGATGCGCCGGGAGATAGAAGCGATAGTGACTCGTTTCAGGACCGGAATCGCCGCGTCTCGGGTAAGAACTAAAACGGGCCGCCTTCCCCACTCGGGGTGTTCCAGAAAGTAGATCCCGCCGCGCTCTACCACGGGTCGAAGCCGGCTGCCCTCTCCTCTCCGTCGAGGGTACGGAGACTCTCAGCGGCAAGCGCATTCATCATGGCCCCTACGTCACCCCACTCGTCCCGGTCGAACTCTCCGCCTTGTGGCATCCGCGTGTAGCCCTCGACAATTTGTCGATCAAGTTCTGCTTCCCGGTCGGAGGCCAGGTAGGCCTCCAGTGCCTGCCGGATCAATTGCGACCGGGACACCCCGGACTCCCTCGCCTTGCGGTCGAGGACAGCGAGGAGTTCCTCGTTGAGCTGGACCATTGTCTCCGTGCGCCGGACCATAGGCCTATGCTAGCACTAGCATCCAAGGAGGACCTCGCGCTTGTTGTCGGTTACGCCTGAGTAAGGCTTTGTGGAGCCCGCTAGCAGCTAGCGATCCGGAGTTTTGTGGATCATGGGCCCTCATTATTGTGTGTAGCGATCCACAAAACTGGTTGCCCGCTGTTCCAAGTGGGTTTGCGCCTGCTCAATCCGCCCCTGATCCAGGGACCGGGTCGACACTCCCCATAAGACGGAT
>DAIQBQ010000216.1:0-5771 GCA_036781065.1 Actinomycetota bacterium | reverse complement strand
GACGCCCGGGTGGCGCTCAACGCCCTGGAAGCGACCGTGGCCTCAGCGCTGGCGGCGGGCGAGACGGAGGCCACCGAAGCCGCCGCCGCGGCGGCCCTCCAGCAGCCGCTGATCCGCTACGACCGGGCGGGCGACGCCCACTACGACGCCATCTCGGCGTTCATCAAGTCGCTACGCGGCTCGGATCCGGATGCGGCGATGTGGTGGCTGGCCGGCATGCTGGCCGCCGGCGAGGACCCCCGGTTCATCGCCCGGCGGATGGTGATCCTCGCCTCCGAGGACATCGGCAACGCCGATCCTCAGGCCCTGGTCGTCGCGGTGGCAGCCTTCCAGGCGCTCGAGTTCGTCGGCCTGCCCGAGGCCCAGCTCAACCTCGCCCAGGCGGCGCTGTACCTGGCGAACGCCCCCAAATCGAACGCCGCCATGCTGGCGATCACCCGGGCCGCCGAGGACGTCAAGCGGATGGGCGCCGGCGAGGTCCCGGCCCACCTGCGCGGGACGGGGTACCCGGGCGCCCGCAAGCTCGGCCACGGAACTGGGTACCTGTATCCCCATGACTATCCCGGCGGCTGGGTCGCCCAGTCCTACCTCCCCGCTGCGCTCCAGGCCGGCGGCGGCCCGCGCTACTACGAGCCGACCGACCGGGGGGCGGAGGCGGCGGTTGCCGAGCAGCTGGAGGAGCGCCGGCGGCGGCGGTCGGGACAGCCGTGAGCGAGACCGGCCGGAGGCCGGGCGCAGCGAGAGCGGAGACGCCTGCGCGGGGCGATCCGATATGGTTTGGCGGTCGTGAAGGGAGTCAAGGGAGCGAAGGAGCGCGGAGGGGAGTGAGGCGCGTCCTCATCGCCTTCACGATCGGCCTCGGCCTGGGCCTCAGCGTCTCGTGCGTGCGCGTCGTCCTACGAGCGCGGAAGGGGCTCCCGACCACCCGGAACCCCGAGGAGGCAGGCCCAGGCGCGCAGCCGGCCTTCCGGGCCCCCCCGGTCGCCGAGCTGCTGGAGAGGCTGAAGGCGGCGCTGCTGGGCACCAGCAAGCCGTTGCGGGACGCCGAGGCGGAGCCGCGGAGCGCCGCCTCTGGCGGCAAGTAGCCTTATCGCATGGACAGCGCGTCGATCCGGCGGGTCTTCCTCGACTTCTTCGCCGAGCGGGGCCACGCCGTGCTGCCCTCGGCGTCGCTCGTTCCCGACGACCCGACGCTGCTGCTGACCAACGCCGGCATGGTCCAGTTCAAGCCGTACTTCCTCGGCCAGAAGGTGCCGGCCACCCCCCGGGCGACGACGGTCCAGAAGTGCTTCCGCACCGTCGACCTCGACGAGGTCGGGCGCACGACCCGCCACCTCACCTTCTTCGAGATGCTCGGCAACTTCTCCTTCGGCGACTACTTCAAGGCCGAGGTGATCCCCTGGGCCTGGGAGCTGGTCACCACCCGGTTCGGCCTGGAGCCGGACCGGCTGCTCGCCACCGTCTTCCTGACCGACGACGACGCCGCCAGGATCTGGGCCGAGTCCACCGGCGTGGGCAAGGACCACATCCTCCGGCGGGACGGCAAGGACAACTTCTGGAGCATGGGCGTCGCCGGACCGTGCGGGCCGTGCTCGGAGCTGCTCTACGACCGCGGGGAGGCGTTCGGGGCGACCTGGACCGGCGAGGGGAAGCTCGACGACGAGCGCTACCTGGAGATCTGGAACCTCGTGTTCATGCAGCACACCCAGGACGACGAGGGGAACATCGTGGGCGACCTTCCCCGGCCGAGCGTCGACACCGGCGCCGGGCTCGAACGGATCGCCGCCATCCTGCAGGGGGTGCGGACCGCGTTCGAGACCGACACCCTCGCCCCGGTCCTGCAGGCGGCTGAGGCGGTTACCGGGGCTGCCTACGGGCAGGCCGCGGCGACCGACATGAGCCTGCGGGTGCTGGCCGACCACCCGCGGGCGATGGCGACGCTGATTGCCGACGGCGTCGTCCCCTCCAACGAGGGCCGGGGCTACGTGCTGCGCCGGCTGATCCGGCGGGCGGTGCGCCACGCCCGGCTGCTCGGGGTGGACCGGGCGCTGCTCACCGAGCTGACCGACGTGGCGATCGAGCTGTTCGGCCCGGTGTACCCGGAGGTCGCCCGCAGCGCCGAGTTGATCTCCCGGGTCGTCGCCGTCGAGGAGGCCCGGTTCGATGCCACGCTGCGCCGCGGCCTGGCCCGGCTGGAGGAGGAGATCAGCCTGGCCAAGGCCCGGGGCGCCGCCCGGCTGTCCGGCGAGGCGGTCTTCGAGCTGCACGACACCTACGGCTTCCCGCTCGACCTGACCACCGAGTTCGCCGCCGACGAGGGCCTGACCGTCGACCCGGCCGAGTTCGAGGTGCACATGGGGGCCCAGCGCGCTCGCGCCCGGGAGGCCCGCAGAGCCGGCGCCGTCGAGGTCGTCCCCGGGCAGGAGGCGCTGCGCACGATCCAGGCCGAGGCGGGCCCGACCGAGTTCATCGGCTACCAGCAGCTGTCCGGCGAGGCGAGCATCGTGGGCATCGTCCGGGCGGCGGTGCCGGTCCCCGTGCTGTCCGAGGGGGAGGAGGGCGAGGTCGTCCTCGACCGCACCTCGTTCTATCCCGAGGGTGGCGGCCAGATCGGGGACCGTGGCCTGATCGTCACCCCGACCGGGCGGTTCCGGGTCGACGACACCCGCTGGGTGCCCTCGGCCGGAGGCATCGTCGTGCACCGGGGGTCGGTCATCGCCGGTGAGATCCAGGTCGGCCAGGGGGCGTCGACCAACGTCGACCCGGGCCACCGGGAGGGGACCGAGCGCAGCCACACCGCCACCCACATGGTCCACTGGGCGCTGCGCGACGCCCTCGGCGAGCACGCCCGCCAGGCCGGGTCGCTGGTTGAGCCGGGCCGGCTCCGCTTCGACTTCTCGCACTTCGAGGCGGTGCCCGCCGAGACGCTGGCCAAGATCGAGGAGGAGGTCAACCACCGGGTGCTGAGCGACGACTCGGTCCACGCCTTCGAGACCACCTTCGACGAGGCGAAAACCCTCGGCGCGATGGCCCTGTTCGGCGAGAAGTACGGCGATTACGTACGGGTGGTGGAGGTGGGCGACTACTCCAAGGAGCTGTGCGGTGGGACCCACGTCCATCACACCGGGCAGGTCGGCGTCATCAAGATCCTGGGCGAGGCGTCGATCGGGGCCGGGGTGCGCCGGGTGGAGGCCTACACCGGGCTCGCCGGGCTCGGTTACCTGAACGCGCAGGCGGAGAAGCTGCGCCGGGCTGCCGACCTGCTGAAGACCGACCCCGACCAGGTCGTCGACCGGCTGGAGAAGCTGCTGGAGAACGCAAAGGCACTGGAGCAGGCGCTGGCCAGGCAGCGGGCGGCTGGCCTCGAGGACGACGTGAAGGCGGTGCTGTCCTCGCCGCAGGTGTCGTCCTTCGGCGACGCCAAGCTGGTCGTGCTCCGCCGGGACGGGCGGGCGGTCGACGAGATCCGCAAGCTGGCGATCACGCTGCGTGACCGGCTGGGCTCGGCGGTGTCGGTCGTCGGCACGGCGGGGGAGAAGGCGAACCTGGTGGTGGCGGTGTCCCGGGACCTGGTGCCCAAGGGCGTGTCGGCCCAGGCCCTGCTGGCCCCAGGCGCCTCCCGGCTCGGCGGCGGGGGCGGCGGCAAGCCCGACCTGGCCGTCGCCGGCGGGAGCAAGGTCGCCGAGCTCGACGCCGCCCTGGAGTCAGTCCGCCAGGCAGCCGCGGCGGCGCTGGCCGGGGAGGGCGGGTGAGCCCGGTCCCGGGTGGGAGCGAGCCCGGTGGCGCGCTGCTCGGTCTCGACGCCGGCGCGCGGCGCATCGGAGTGGCACTGGCGGCGGCCGGCTCGACCGTCGCGCTCCCGCTGACCGTGGTCGAGCGTTCCGATGACTGGCCGGGCGCTCTGGCCATGCTGGCGGTGGACCACGGGGCGGTGGGGGTCGTCATCGGGCTCCCGCTGTCACTCGACGGCTCCGAGGGGCCGGCTGCGGCCGCCGTCCGGGAGTTTGCCCGGGTTGTCGGCGAACGGCTGGGCCTCCCGGTCTGGCTGGTCGACGAGCGGCTGAGCACGGTCAGCGCCGGGCGGGCGCTGCGGTCGGCGGGAGCCAGTGGGAAGGCGAGCCGGGCCGTCGTCGACCGCTCAGCGGCGGCGGTCATCCTGCAGAGCTACCTGGACCGGAGCGCCGGCGAGGCCTCCCCCGACCACCGAGAGGCGGCCGGCGCGTGAGGAAGGGTTGCCTGGGACTGATCATTCTGGTCGTGCTGGCGCTAGGGTTCACCACCTTCAGCTTCCTGTCCTACCTCCACGCCACCCAGGGCTCGCCCGGCGGCGGCGCGGTCACGGTCAACGTTGCCAGCGGGTCGTCGTTGTCAACCCTCGAGCCCACGCTCCACAACCAGGGGGTGATTGGCTCGACCACCGACTTCAAGATCTGGCTGCGGGTCTCCGGCTCCGGCGGGCAGGTGTCGTCGCTGCAGCAGGGCAGCTACACGCTGCACAAGAACATGCCGTACTCCGACATCATCTCGACGCTGGCCAAGGGGCCCTCGATCACCTACGAGAAGCTCACGATCCCCGAAGGGCTGACCGTCACCGAGACCGCCGCAAAGGTGGGGGCATCGACCCACATCCAGGCCGCCGACTTCCAGGCGGCGGCGACCGTCGCCAACGCCCAGCCATCGATCCTGCCCCCGGGCAACCAGTCGCTGGAGGGGTTCTTGTACCCGCAGACCTATTTCGTCGACCCGCACGAGGACGCCGCGCAGCTGGTCCAGGAGATGGTCGGCCAGTTCCAGACCGAGACCGCCTCGGTCAACTGGTCGACGGTTCCGCCCGGGATCACGCCCTACCAGGTGCTGATCGTCGCCTCGCTGATCCAGAACGAGGCCAAGGTGGTCAGCGACGGGCCGGACATCGCCTCGGTCATCTACAACCGGATCGCCCAGCACATCCCGCTCGGCATCGACGCCACGGTCTACTACGCCCTCGACAAGCCGTTCACCGAGAAACTCACGACCGCCGACACCCAGATACCGTCCCCGTGGAACACCTACACGGTCCAGGGGCTCCCACCCACGCCGATCTCCAGCCCAGATCTCGACTACATCGAGGCGGCGCTGCATCCGGCACACACCAACTACCTCTACTACCTGGTCGGGCCGGATTGCGTCCACAGCCTGTTCTTCAGCTCCTCAGCTGCCTTCGACGCAGCTGCTCAACACCAACCCACGTGCTGAGCGGAACCACCCGCGTCGCCGGCCTGGTCGGCGGCCCCCGCCAAGTGAGTCGCAGTCTTTCCCCGGCCATCCACAACGCCGCCTACGCGGCGACCGGCCTCGACTGGGTCTACGTCGGGTTCCCGGTGGAGGTGACCGACGACGAGGAGGTGGCGTTCGCCATCCGGGGGCTCCTTGACGCCGGGGTGGCCGGGCTCAATGTCACGATGCCGCACAAACGGGCTGCGGCGTCGGCGATGGACCGGCTGGTGGGCCCGGCAGAGCCGGTCCGGGCGGTGAACACCGTGCGCCTGCTCCATGGCGAAGCGGTCGGCTGGAACACCGACGGCGAGGGGCTCGTCTCCTTCCTCACCCGGGAGGGCGGGGTGGTGGTCGCCCAGGCCTCGGTCCTGGTGATCGGCTCCGGTGGGTCGGCCCGCTCGGTGATCGCCGGCATGGGGGCGGCCGGGGCGTCAGCGATCACCGTGCTCGCCCGCGATCCGGAGCGGGCGGGGGCGCTGGCGCCGCTCGCCGGGGGTGCGACGTTCCGGGCGGTG
>DAIQBQ010000215.1:0-5781 GCA_036781065.1 Actinomycetota bacterium | reverse complement strand
CACAGGCGCCTTGCGGTGCTTTACCCCTGGCTGGTCGTCGGCGGCGCGGCGGCGGTGGTCGTGTGGGGCGTCCTCGCCGGTCGCTGGACGGGCATGCACGCTCACGCCGGGGCGCTGTTCTTCTGGTTCGCCGCCTGCCTCAGCTCCAACCTGCTGCCGGCCCCGGTAACCCGCGACGTCGAGGTGACGATGAGCGGCCCGGTCAACCTGGCGATCGGCTATCTGTTCCCGGCGCCGGTCGCCGCCGCTGTGGTCTGCCTCGGGTCGCTGACCGGGTGGGAGATCCGCCGCGAGGTCTCGGTGTCTCATGCTGTCTTCAACCGGGCCCAGCTGGCGCTGGCCACCGTATCCGCATCCGCCCTGCTGGCGGTGCATTCGCTCGGCTTCTGGCGCTACGTCCTGGCCATCCTCGCCTACAACGCGGTGAACAACGTGCTGGTGATCATGGTCACCAACTGCTGGTACGGGACTCGGCTCGCCGAGAGCGGGCGGCGGATCTTCTCGCCGCTGGGGGCCTTCGTCGGCAGTTACCTGGCCCTGGGCTACCTGGGGATCATCTTCGCCATGGTGTACATCCACCTGGGCTGGTGGGCGGTGGCCCCGTTCCTGATCCCCCTGCTCTTCGCCCGCTACGCCCTGCGCCACTCCAAGGAGCTGGAGCAGACCGAGCGGGAGCGCCGCGCCCTGGCGGACCGGCTGATCGACGAGCGGGAGCGGGAGCGGGCGCGCATCGCCAGCGACATGCACGACCTTGTCCTCCAACGCCTCGCCGCGGTCCAGATCCAGGCGGACAACATCACCTCCGCCCTGGATGCCGGCTCGGTGCCCCAGGCCGAGCTGCTGGCGGCCACCGTCAAGCAGGAGGTCGCCGGGGCCATCGGCGACATCCGTACCGCGATCGCCGACCTCCGCCGCAGCGCTCTCGACGGCTCCGACCTCGCCGGCACGCTGGACCGCTACGTGCGGGCGTTCAAGGCGGAGACCGCCATCGACGTCCGGCTCGATGTCGACCTCGGGGCCAACGGGGCGCCGGCCGCGCCGGTGCCGCTGCCGCTGGCGCTGTTGCTGTACGAGTGCGCCCAGGAGGCGCTGACCAATGTCGTCCGCCACGCCGGGGCCTCCGTGGTCGACCTGTCGCTGCGCCGGCTGGGCGACTCGTTGGAACTCAAGGTCCGCGACAATGGGCGTGGACCTTCCGGCAATGGTCAGAGCGGGGTCCATCTGGGGCTTACCCTCACAAAGGACAAGGTCGGCCTGGCTGGCGGAGGAGCCTGGTTCGAGGGGTGCGAGGGCGGCGGTGCCCAGGTGGTTGTCCGCATCCCGGTACGGTCCACCGACTAGCGGAGAAATCCATCCGGTGCCCACCCAGACAGCCAGCCAGCCGAAGATCCGGATCCTGATCGCCGAGGACCACACCGTCCTGGCACAGGCGCTGGGCACGATGCTTTCCTTCGAAACCGCCTTCGAGGTCGTCGGGACCGTCCCGTCCGGCGACGAAGCGATCGCCAAGGTACGCAGCTCCGCCCCGGACGTCGTCCTCATGGACTACAAACTCAAGGGCCTGAACGGGATCGAGGCAACCCGTGAGATCGTCCGGCTCGCTCCCCGGACCAAGGTGCTGGTCCTGTCGATGTTTGACAACCAGGAGACGGTGATCGGGGCAGTCGCCGCCGGGGCGGCCGGCTTCCTCCCCAAGAACGTCGACCGCGAGGAGCTGGTGCGGGCGATCCACGCCATCGCCGAGGGCAAGGGGTTCCTCCACCCGGAGGTGACCATGCCGTTCCTCCAGCGCATCGGGGCACTGGCCAAGAAGGACACCCGCCAGACGCTGACCGACCGGGAGCAGGTGGTCCTCCAGGAGCTGGCGCTCGGGAAGACAACGAAGGAGATCGCCGGGACGCTGGTCGTCTCCGAGGAGACGGTCAAGACCCATCTCGCTCACATCTACCAGAAGCTCGGCGTCAACGACCGGGTCCAGGCGGTCGCCCTGGCGCTGCGCCAGGGGCTGGTGCGCTGATCCTGCGCCGATCCGTAGCGCCCGTCCGTAGCGGCTCGATAGCGCGAATCTAGGATCTGTCAGTCGTGAACGAGAAGCCGGCGCGCGGAGGAGACGGCAGCGAGGCTGCCGCCGGGCCCCCGGTGGCCCTCGACCGGCGTCCGGTCCGCCGGGTCGCCGTCTGGTCGCTTGTGGTTGCCGTCGGCCTGGTGGCCGTCAAGCTCGCCGCGGCGGTCGCCACCGGGAGCTTGTCACTGCTCTCCGAGGCGGCCCACTCCGGCCTCGACGCCCTGGTCACCGCCATCACCCTGGTTGCGGTCTCCGTCGCCGCCCGGCCCGCCGACGCCGACCACCCGTTCGGCCACGGCAAAGCGGAGAACCTGGCGGCGATGGCCGAGGCGGTCTCGATGCTGGCGCTGTCGGTCGGGATCGGCTGGGAGGCCGTCTCCCGGCTGACCCGCTCCGGACGGGGACCGGCCATCGACGCCGCCTGGTACGCCTTCGCCGTCGTCGGCGTCTCGATTGCCGTCGACCTCGCCCGGTCCCAGGTCCTCGCCCGGGCCGCCAGGCGCTACTCCAGCCCGGCCCTCGAGGCCGACGCGGTCAACTTCCGGGCCGACCTGCTCACCTCGGTCGTCGTACTGGCCGGCCTGGTCGGGGTGCGGCTCGGGCACCCGGCCACCGACGCGGTCGGGGGCGGGCTGATCGCCCTGTACGTTGCCGTCTCCAGCATCCGGGTGGGCCGGCGGAGCATCGACGCGCTGATGGACCGCACCTCCGAGGCGGCGGTGGGCAAGCTGCGCCGGGCAGCGGGGGCGATCGAGGGCGTTGGCGAGGTCCGTCGGGTGCGGCTCCGCTACGCCGGCGGCCAGCCCCAGGCCGACGTCGTCGTCGGCGTCTCCCGCACCGTGCCGCTTGAGGCCGCCCACGCCTTGACCGAACGGGTCGAGCAGGCGATCCGCACCGTCGAGCCGGGGGCGGACGTGGTCGTCCACGTCGAGCCGCTGGCCGACGAGAAGGTGGTCGCCGAACAAGTGCTGGCGATCGCCGCCCGCCACGCCGGGGTCCACCAGGTGCACAACGTCTTCGTCGCCCGCCGCCCCGACGGGCTGCACATCTCGCTGCACGCCAAGTTCCCGGGCTCGATGGCGCTTGCCGACGCCCACGAGATTGCCGAGCAGCTGGAGGCCGACATCGCCAGCGAGGTCGGGGGGGTCGCCCGGGTCGACACCCACTTGGAGCCGCTCGAGAGCCCGGCCACGCCGGGCGAGGACGCCACCCGAACCCACAGCGATCTGGTGGCCTCGGTGGTCGCTCTCGCCGAGGCACTGCCCGAAGTCAATAACTGCCATGAAGTGGTCATCACAACCACGGCCGACGGGCTGTCGGTCGTGATGCACTGCGAGGCGGCGGCCGGCCTGTCGGTGGCCAAGGTGCACGACGCCGCGACGGCGATCGAGGACGAGGTCCACCGGGCCTGGCCGGAAGTGGAGCGGGTCACCGTCCACTTCGAGCCGCTTGTGGAATAGGCCAGCGCCGGATTTCGTAGTCTTGGCGCACAAGTGGCGTTTGGCCGCGCGCAGCTGTCCTGTTTTCCGTGCGGAATCCGGCGGGAATCAGGACAGTTGCCCGCGCGGCAGCTCGTCCGCCAGCTCGAGCGTCTCGGCTACGCCGTCACCCTGAACCAACCCCAAGAATGCTGTTCAGATGGGCTGCCAACTCGTCCGAAGGGACGGTTGCCTGCTCCCGGGTCGCCAGGTTGCGCACTGCCACGGCCCCCGCCTCCCGCTCCTGCGGGCCCTGCAGCACGATGAACCCGATCCCCCGGGAGGCGGCGTAACCGATCTGGTCCCCGGTGCGGTCGGCCCCCAGGTAGACCTCGGCGGCAATGCCCGCCGCCCGGAGCCCGGCGGCGGTGGCCAGCGCCTGCGGCCGGGCTGCCGCGTCCCACACCCCGACCAGCACCTGGGCCGGGGAGACCACCTCCTCGGTCCCCGCCGCGACCAGGGGGATGATCCGCTCGATCCCCAGCGACCCCCCCACCGCCGGGATCTGCCGCCCGGCGAAGATGCCGATCAGCCCGTCGTAGCGGCCCCCGGAGGCGATCGCCGAGGGGAACTCGGGCACGTAGATCTCGAAGATGGGTCCCGTGTAGTAGGAAAGCCCGCGGGCCAGCGACGGCGTGAACACCACCCGCCCGCCGGCCAGCAGCGGGGCCACCAGCCCGATCAGGCTGTCCACCTCGGCCAGGCCCTCGGCCCCTACCGCCGACCCAGCGAGGAACCGGCGCAGCTCGGCTTCGTCCTGGACGGTCCCGGTCAGCCGCCCGGCGGTCTCGCCTCCGAGGCCCCGCTCTGTGGTCAGCTCGGCGACGACCCCCTCCCAGCCGATCTTGTCCAGCTTGTCGAGGGCGGTCAGCACCCCAGGCGCCTGCTCCGCCGGGATCCCGAACACCTCGATCACCCCGTGCAACACCTTTCGCGAGTTCAGCCGCAGCACGAAGCCCCCCAGCCCGACCGCCGCCAGCGCGCCCGACAGCGCCAGCAGCGTCTCGGCGTCGGCCAAGCCGAACGTCGCCCCGATCGTGTCGATGTCGCACTGGTTGAACTCCCGGAACCGCCCCCGGCCGGGCCGGTCCGCCCGCCACACCGGGCCGGCCTGGTAGCGCTTGAAGATCCGGCCGAGCCGGTTCTGGTACTCGGCGGCCACCCGGGCCAGCGGCACAGTGAGGTCGTAGCGCAGCGCCAGATCCGCCTCCTCGGCCGCCTTCGCCCCGCGCTGGGCGAGCTTGAAGATCAGCCGGTCCCCCTCCTCCCCGTACTTGCCCTGGAGGATCTCGAGACGCTCAACCGCCGGCGTCTGCAGCGGGGCGAAGCCGTAGGACTCGAAGGTCGTCCTGACCGCGGCGAAGACCCGCTCCCGGGCGCGGAGCTCGCCCGGCAGGAAGTCGCGCATCCCCGACGGGGGGCTGGTGTTGGGCGACGCCACGACCCTACAAACTACAAACGGTACGGGCCTAGGCCCGCTGCTCGCCTGCCCGGGCGAGGTCCTGGCGGAGCAGATCGATCGCCCGCAGCGGGCCTCGAGCGGCCGCGAGGTCGCTCAAACGAGCTAGCTCCAGGCGAAGCCGACCGCGCTGTGGCAGGCCTTCGAAGCCCCGCCACAGGAAGGCCAGCAGATGTGTCACAACCGCCGCCCGGTCGAGGGTCCGGTTCTCCAACCACCACGACCCGACCGACTCCACCCCGCCCAGCAGCACATGGGCGTAGATCGGCGCCCCCTCGCGGTCGAGTCCGGCCTCCTCCATCACGGCACCGATGCTGTCGGCCAGACCACGGGCGATCGAGGTTCGCACCTCGCGCAGGCGGTCGACGATGCCGGCGTCGAGCTCGGGCGACGTCTCGGCCAAGAGGTGGAAGGCTTCGGGGTTTTCTTCTGCAAAGCGTAGATAGGCCTCGATCCCGCGTCGTAGGGCTTCGAGCGGAACGTCGGTAGACTCCATCGCCTCCCACAGCTTTTGCAGCATGCGCGAGAGGTGTTCGTCCAGAACTTCCATATACACCTCTGCCTTACCACCAGGAAAATGCCGGTAGAGCATCGGCTTTGTGACCCCTGCCCGCCGGACAATCTCCTCGACTTCCGTCTTTCGGTAGCCATTTTCGCCAAAGACCTCCTGCGCGGCGACCAGCAGGCGGCGTCGGCGTTCGTCCCGGGAAAGGCGTAGTCGCATCGGCATAAAAGTTACCTCAGGTAACCCGTAACACTTCGCCTTCTGAAGTGTCATA